>CADBPL010000062.1 GCA_902796535.1 Oscillospiraceae bacterium | reverse complement strand
GCAGAGCTTTTTTGATATTCATAAATCCGGAGGTGAATCCACACTATGCCAAGCTCAAAAGTACTTGAACAAAAGAAACAGGTCGTTGCCGACCTTGCCGAAACTCTCAAGAACTCGTGCGCAGGCGTAATCGTCAACTACAGCGGTATCACCGTTGCGGAAGACACCAAGCTCCGTGCTGACCTCAGAGCGGAAGGCGTGAAGTATTCTGTTGTGAAGAACACGCTCCTCAAACTCGCCGCCAAGGAAGCTGAGATCGCGATCCCCGATGAAGTGCTCAACGGAACGACCGCCATCGCCACCAGCGCCGATGATTATGTTGCCGCTGCCAGAATCCTGAGCAAGTTTGCCAACACGAGCAAGACTTTTGAAATCAAGACCGGTTATCTCGACGGTGAGATCATCAGCCTTGAAAAGATCGACAGCCTCGCCAAGCTGCCGTCGCGTGAAATCCTTCTCGCCACGGTCTGCAACGCCTTCCAGGCGCCGATCGCCGCATTTGCCCGCGTTTGCCAGGCTATCGTTGACAAGCAGAATGCTCCCGCAGAAGAAGCCCCCGCAGCCGAGGAAGCTCCCGCTGCAGAATAATTTTAATTAAAACATGACTAAAATGGAGGTAAATTACCATGGCTGAAAAGATTGAATCCATCATCGAAACCTTAAAAACTCTCACCGTTCTTGAGCTCTCTGAGCTTGTTCATGCTGTCGAAGACGAATTCGGCGTCTCCGCCGCTGCTGCTGTTGCTGTCGCCGCTCCCGCTGAAGCCGGCCCCGCTGCAGAAGAAAAGACTGAATTCGACGTCATCCTTGCCGAAATCGGCTCCGAAAAGATCAAGGTCATCAAGGCTGTCCGTGAAATCACCGGTCTCGGCCTTGCCGACGCGAAGGCTCTTGTTGACGGCGCTCCCAAGGCTCTCAAGGAAGCTGCTCCCAAAGAAGAAGCCGAATCCATCAAGGCAAAGCTCGAAGAAGTGGGCGCAAAAGTCGAACTCAAATAAGTTTGTTTTCACCCCAGGCGGTCGGTTATCCGGCCGCTTTTTTGTTTTTGCATCAGGCCGGGCGCCAAAAAAAGCGGCAAAAAACACACGGTTTTCGTTTTCCCTCAGATTCAATATAGACATATTTCATATTTTATGATACGATAAAGTGGTAAACCATGATTACTCTGCACAAAACAGCGGGAGGTTACACCAATGCGATTTGCCGTATTATCCGACACACACTACATTTCCAAATCCACCCTTTACAACAGCGGAACGGAAAGCCCGCGCGACGTGCTGCGGCACGAGATCAACCTCAAAGTGATGGAAGACCTGAAGGCCCGCACGGATATTGACACCGTTTTCATCACCGGCGACCTGACCGACGCTGGCGATTGGGACAGCCACCGTGAATTCGCCGCCATTTTGAAGGACTTGCAGGACAGCGGCAAAAGGGTCTGCGTCCTGACCGCAACGCACGATTTCCACTTCAGCCGCGCATGGGTGAGCGTTTATGAACAACCGCTCCGTTTTAAGCAGCGCCCGTGGGAAAAGCCGTGGTTTGACCGTAAGAACACCGATTACAAGAGCCTTGTGACCGACGAGTTCGCCCATCTGCCCGCCGACGACTGCAAGCCGCTCATCAAGCCTGTTGCGTTCCCCGACGATCTGTGGGAGATTTACCGCCCCTTTGGCCGCGATCAGGCGTTTTCCACGTGTGATTCCGCCTATTCCTACGCCGTGAAGTTAGAGGATAAGCTCTGGTGCCTGATGCTCAACAACAATATGCGCGACGTCGACGCCATGATGGATTTCAGCGCCACCTATTCCCCCATGTGTTACCATTGGATCGAAGGGATTATGCGGCAGGCACAGGAGGAAGGCGCGTTCGTGTTCGCCTGCACCCACCATCCGCTGGTGCCGCCTGTGCCGGCTTATAAAATCGGCGGCACAACGCGCAATATGCGCAATTCCTATTCCTGCCACACGCTGGCCGACCTTGGCCTTTCGCTGGTGTTCAGCGGCCACACCCACTTTGCCAACGTCGCGTTCGGCTGCTCCCCGCGCGGGAACGTGCTGTGCAACGTCACCACCCCCTCCATCTGCTACCTACCGCCCGCCTGGCGGCTCGTGGAACTCGACCCCGCGTCGCACCGGCTGAAACAGCAGGTGATCGACGTTGAAAAAACCGATGCCATGCAGGTCAGGGAGGCGACGCTGCGCGAGCATTTCATTCAGGAATTCATCGACGACCAGCGGCGCAACATGGAACGCCTGCCACACGGGCTGGGCCGCATCGTGCTGAATATGCGCGTCAAGCACCTTTACCCCCTGTGCAAAACGGCGGCGAAGCTGACCAAGGCGGAATACGCACAGATCGCCGAAACCAGAATGTTTGATATTTTCATGGCTGCAACGGTGAATATGCAGACAGGCGACGGGCAGTATACGCCCGACACGCCGGTATATAAATTCATGATGGGCTTAAGCGCCGTGCTCGACAGCATCATCCGAACGCAGCCGTTCTACCCGCTGGAAAAGAAGCTGCTGGGTTATTCCGTTTCGCAGATCATCGAGCCGATGCTCTATAACAACGGCGTGGCGGACAACGACGCCGATTTCGTGTTCGACCGCCTGCCCGACAAGCGCTTTGCGCCGCCGGTTTTTCGCAGCAACGCCGGTGTTATCCTCATGGCCGTGCTCAGCGTGATGGCGGTGTTGATTTCTCCTGCTTCGCCATTGGTCACTTCACTCGCGCTGCCGGTGCTGACGCTGGTCAAAAAGCAAAAGAACCGCCGGTCGCCGATCAAACCGGAAGAGTATTAAGGAGGCGTACAAATGGCAATGGATGAAACCAACAGCGGCGAACCGCTCTTATACGATCCGCTGTTTGAAACACCGCCGGATACCGTGATCCATGATACCCCCGGGCGCGGCTTCTTCGGCAAAGCCGCGGTCAAAAAAACAATTTTTGTGCTCGTGCTGCTGCTGTTTGTCGGCGTGTCGATCTTTTTGAGCTTCAACTCGCTGGCAAAGGCACGCTTTCACTATGAGGAAACGGATGGCGGCATGATGCTTTCGGAATTCAACGCCAACAAGGTCGACCCCGTGCTGGAGATCGGCCCGGTCTTCACGGAAGACGGCAGCCCCGCGGCGGACGAAAAAGTGGTTGCCGTGCGCCCCTTCGCGGTGTGCTGCAATGAAAACACGTCGTTCATTCTCATCGGCAAGGACGTGGCCGATATTCCTGAAACCGCGTTTTACAGCTGCGCCGCGCTGCAGGCGGTCATCGTTGACCCGGAGAATCCGCATTACTGCTCCGACAACGGCGTTTTGTATCAACGGACGAACGGGCAGGCAACAAAATTGCTGCTCTATCCCCTTTGCAACGATCTCTACCGCACCATGCTCGCGCTGGGCGAACAGCCGCCCGTGACGGCGGAAGACGCGGCGGCGTTTGCCGAACGCGCCGAAACGCTGAGCAAACAAAGAGAAGATTGGCTCGAAGCGCTAAAAAAAGAGGAGCTCCCTGCCGACGCCGAACAGGCGGCGTGGCGAAAAGCGCTCCATTATGAGATCCTGCCCGGTGTGACCGAAGTTGGCGCCATGGCGTTCGCCGAATGTGAAGCGCTCACGGACGTCGCCATCCCCGAAGGCGTGCGCGTCTTCAAATCCATGGCGTTTTTCAAGTGCGTCAACCTGAGCGGACTTCGTCTGCCGGATTCCACGCAGGAGATTGGCTCCGACGCGTTTTCCTACTGTGAAAAGGTGCCTTATCTTTATATCCCCGCCGCGGTGAAGACGATCGGCCACCACGCGTTTTTCGGCTGCGGCGGCGTGAAGGAGATAAACATGGCCTGTGCGGAAAAGGCAGCGCCGCAGCTTGGGCAGGATTGGCTGCCGCAGCAAAAGCGTGGGCTGTTCTCGCATGACGTGCCTGTTGTATACAACGCGGAAAGGAGGGCTGACGGATGAGTAAAGCCGGTCAATTCTTTTCCGAAGTGCGCGCGCACTGGAACGTGCCCGACACAGCCAACGGCAAATACGTCAGCGGCAAGGAATACCTGTATGTGTTCCTTGGCGTGGCCGCCAATTATGCCGCGCAGGCGCCGTTCAAATATATCAGCTTCGCCGCGTCGTGCTACCTGATCATGTATCACTACTCGCTGCCGTACCTGTCGTTTTCCGTCATTGCACTCATCGGCCTGCCGCTGTCCTATTTGTGGAACCTGCTCGACTGGTTCATTACCGACAACCTCGGCCTGCTGCCCAGACAATCGGAACGGCGGCTGAACATCCTCTATCTGGCCGCCACTGCCCTTGGCCTGCTGCTGATGATTTTTGACGCGACGGCGCTGTTCCCGGCGGGCAGCCGCCTGATCGTTTTCATGGACGGTCTGAGCGGCATCAACGCCCGCGCCTTTTTCAAGGTGTTCGGCGTGCAGCTGCTGTGCAACGGCTGGGGCGGCGTGCGCAACATCTTCTGGCGCAAAAAGCTGGTGCCCAAGCACGGGCGCTATAAATACAGCCTGTATGCCAACGTGGTTCAGAAATCGATCATGATCGTGCTGCTCGGCTGGGTGCCTGCCTACAAAATCGCCGACGTGAACGAGCGCATCTGGATCGCTTACCTGATGTTCAACCTGTTCACCATGTTCGATTTCACCAACAAGCTGGAAAAATGCTCGGAGATCATCAGCCCCAACTCGCAGGAACGCATTTTCATGCGCTCTTACCCGATCAAGATCTGCCACCTGCTCAATTCCGTCATTGCGGCGATCATTCCGATGCTCGGCAGCTTTGACGACATCAACTTTTACCGTTTTGTGCTGCCCGGCTTTTTCCTGCCGTGCGCCGCGCTGACCATTGTGTTTGCCGGCAAAATCCAGGAGCGCATCCCGCAGCCGCCGCTGGAAAAGAAGCAACAGATTCCGTTCTGGTACGGCATCTTTCAGGTCATGCGCAACAAATACCGCTGGCTGAATATGTTTTCGACCCTGCTGGATACGCTGGGCAACGGTATGCTCGACATCACGGTCGTCATCATGCTTTACACCATGCGGCTTTCGGGCGCGGAATACAGCCTGCTCATGTCGCTGCTCATGTTCCGCACCACGCTGCCCACATTTTTTGCGCCGTGGTTCATGAAGCGCTTTTCCTTCAAGCAGATGCGCATTTTCCGCGAGGTGATCGAGTCGCTCCACTGCGTCATCTGCATTTTAGCGCTGCTCACGCTCGGCGGCAATATTCGCCTGTGCGGTATCGTGATGTTCATTACCTATTGGTTCCGCGATTTCTTCGGCGAAATTCCCAAGGTGGCCGAACGCGATATGAACATTCGCCTGTTCGATTATCAGATGTATCTGTCCGGCGAACGGCTCGAGGGCTTTTCCAACATTTTCAACTGGTTCGTTTCGCCCATCGCCACCATCGTGGGGCTGATCATCCCGCTGCTGATCCTGCGCAGCGGCTTCAACTCCAACTGGAACATTTTGTTCTTTGACGATGTGCGCTTTGCCATTTTGGCCGTGCCGCTGGCGTTCGATTTGGTGGGGCATCTGCTGATGATGGTGCCGTATTTCTTCTGGGATTACAACAACAATCAGCATGAATTTGTCATCCGCGTGCTCAAGCAGCGCGCGCAGCTCGCCGAAAACGGCGTGTTCCCCGCCGAATACGACGGCTCCCTCAACTTTGAAAAGCCCGATCAGGTTCACGGCGGCATCCCCGCGCATATCACCGCGCCCAAAGCGGCTCCCGACCCGGAACCAGCCCCGGTCGGCGCAGGAGAGGGCTGAGGTCATAGGCCGCAATGCGGGTCGCCGGTAGGGAACGCCGCCCTCGGCGTTCCGCGGCCTGTTCTTGCATGATATTTCATTGGAACGCCGAGGGCGGCGTTC
>CADBPL010000061.1 GCA_902796535.1 Oscillospiraceae bacterium | reverse complement strand
GCGTATTCAATGCCGCGGCGGCCGTTCACCGGCAGCATGCCGCTGTAACCCGAACTGGTATAGTTGGACGTATCGATTTTGGAGGATACGCTCCATTCATTAGTAGCCGCAGAGCGGCCGAAGCCCTGACTTGCAGAAATAAAGTTTTCCTGCGCAATGCTTGTGTCATCGCCGGAGTAGGCGGAAATGATGGCGCCTGCGCCGACCTGACCCAGCACGGAGCTGACCTCCAGCGTATCGGTCAGACAGAAGCCCTGAACGCCCTGGTGATGCGCGCTC
Organism: Oscillospiraceae bacterium; assembly: GCA_902796535.1. Classification (GTDB taxonomy): domain Bacteria; phylum Bacillota; class Clostridia; order Oscillospirales; family Acutalibacteraceae; genus UBA8612. The sequence goes on along the minus strand of CADBPL010000061.1, from coordinate 22,703 downwards.
TCGTTACAGTCCACGCCGTTCATCTGATCGATATACCAACGACCCACGGTCATGGGGCGCTCGCGCACGTAGCTGGCGGCATAGGCTTTGTAAGTCTTGTTGCCGTAGGTGTATTCCAGCCGATAGTAAAGGGCGCCGTCATGCGTGGTGCCGTTCAGACCGACGTTCAGGCTGCCGGAAAGGCTGCTGTTGATGGTGTTGCCGCTGCTTGACAGAAGAAGCACCTTGGAGCTGTCGGCGTCATTCGCGTCAACCCGGTAAAGCTTGAGGTTGGTTACACCGGAAGCGCACGTGATTTTGACGGCTTTGTTGTAGCTCTCGGTGGTGGTGGCGTTCTGCCCGTCGTCTGAAAGAATGACGTCGCCGTTGGATTTGGTATAAAGCACGGGCGGCACGGTGAACTCGGTGATGAGCTGACCGGGCTCGTTGGCCGGTACGGCGGGCGCATTCGGGGTGACGGCATTGAGCGCAAGGCTGAACTCCGGCCCCGCCGCCAGCGGCGCGCGGCGCACGGCCTTTTTGCTCGCTCCGGCAGTTGCTTCGGTCTGCACCGGTTCAGCGGCTGTCGGCTTCGCCTCGGTCGGAGCCTGCTGTGTTTCAGGCGCGGCCGGTTCCTCCTGCGGCTCTTCCTGCGTTTCGGCCGGTGGCGCAGTCTGCTGCTCCGGCTCGGTCGGAGCCTCGGCAGCCGGTTCTTCCGATTTGACGGCAAGCGCGTCGCCCAGATCGGATACGGCTTCGGTAATGTTCTCAGCCGCTGCCTGCATCACGGTCATGGGCGTCACAGACGCGACCATGACAACCGCTAACAGCATGGCGAGAATTCGCTTGGACATTTTCATGGAATCAACCTCCTATTTATTTTATAATAACAGCGCAGTTTGCATTCGTCAAGTAATTTATAATTTTAAATAAAATTTCGTGTTTATAATAAAAGCTATGGCGCTTGACAAAGGTTCACGTCAATGATATGCTAAACGAAATTATAATTGTTTGTCGGGTAACTATCATGAAATCATTTTATGACCCTGTTTCCAGGCGCTGGCTCAACAAAACGCTGACCCGTCTTCCCCGCCACGATCTGTTTTTCGGCACGCCCGAAAACCGCCCGTCCTCCGGTATACCCATCGGCGACGGGGACACCGGCTCGCTGCTGTGGCTGGAAAAAGACGGCATCCATATCAACGTCAACAAGTGCGATTTATGGCAGGACGCGCCGCCGGGCGTGACGTGGGATGACCGCTGCTACTGTTCCGGCCATGAGGAAGAGCTCACCTGCGTCAAGCACGCGGGCGAGATCACGCTCCGGCTGGAAAGCCCCGCCTTTGAATACCTCTATCAAAAATCCTTCACCGCGCGGCTCTCGCTGGCGGACGCCGCCGCGCAGCTGGATTGTGAAACACCGTTTTGCGCCGTGCACGCCCGCGCGTTCGCCGAAGCAGGCGTGACCGCGCTCACGTTTGAAACCGAGGCCGAGGAAGCGCAGGCGCCCGAAATCAGACTCACGCGCTGGGGCAGCCGCACGCTGTGGCGGTGGTATGCCATGCAAAAAAACGCGCCGGAGACTTCGCTTGACGGCACCGAATCGTTTGCCGAAGAAAGGACGCTGTATATCACGCAGGAGCTGAACCCCACAAAGTTCTGCATCGGTCTGCGCCTGATCAGCGGGCAGGAGCCGGACGCTGCGCGCCAAAACAAACACACCGCGTCGCTTACCCTCCCGCGCGCCAACACCCACCGCTTTACGCTGCTGTGGACGGTCAAAACCGGCGCAACGACCGCCGAAGCAAAAGCCGCCTGTGAACAAGCGCTGCAGAAAGCCGAAAAGGCGGGCGAACAAGCGCTTTATGAAGCGCACAGGGCGGCTTGGCAGGCCTTTTGGGAGCGCTCCTATCTGGCGATCGAGGACGATTACCTTGAAAATATCTGGTATCTCTATCTCTACTACATGAACAGCGAAAGCCGCGGCGCCTACCCGCCCCACTTCACCAGCGGCCTGTGGGGATTTTACCACGACTATATTCCATGGAATTACTATTTTCACTATAACGAGCAGCACCTGTATCTGCCGCTTGACGCCGCCGGACACGGCGAGCTGGCGCGGAATTATTTTGCGCTGCGCAAAAACGGCATGGAAAAAGGCCGCCTGTTTGCCTCCCTCATCAAGAAAAAAAGCGGGCTGTTCCTTCACGATGTGACCGACCGCTACGGCCGGGGCGCCGAATACCACCATATGAACGCAACGCCCGGCTCACAGGTCGCCATGCATCTGTGGCGGCATTACCGCTTCACGGGCGACGAAAGCTTTTTGCACGAGACCATGCTGCCCTTCATGCGCGGGTGCGTGCAGTATTATCTCGATCTGTTGGAGCCGGGCGAGGACGGGCTTTATCACATCCACGGCACCACCGCTTATGAATCCAACGAGATCGCGGACGATATTCTGACGGATTTTACCATGATCCGCACGGTTTTTCCGATTTATCTGCCGTTTGCCGAAGAAGCGCTGCAGGAACAAATGCGCGACGCGCTCGATCACCTGCCGCCGCCGAACGTGCTGCCGCTTGAGAAGCTGATCGACTGGGATGGCGAAACGATCTCCTTTGGCGTCGGCAAAGGCAAAAAGCCCGCCGGCAGGGGCATGGTCTATGGCGTCGCGCACAAAAACGGGCTCCCGGTGCGTAAGGCGCTTGGCGACCCGAACGCGCCGGATCGCATCGAAGCCTTCCCGGATGTGGAGCTGTGCAGCCTCTACCCCGCCGGTTTGCACGGGCTCAAAGACAAAGGCACTGACGTTTTTGACATCCTCACCAATTTGCTTTATATCCACCGCACAGGGGACGAGACCGGCCACTGGAACATGCTGCCGATTTTTCTGGCACGCATGGGAATGCGGGGCGAGGTGGAAAACGCGTGCCGCGCGATGCTCTCCAATTTCCAGGGCTTTCCCAACGGCATGAACGCCGAGGACACAGAACCGGGTACCCTGCGCCGCGATGCGCCCGCTTTTTACCATTATGACAACACCGAAACACATGAAACATTCAGCGTCCGGTCGGATGATTTCATCCACTTCGACTTTGAAACGGAGCCGATCGTCGCCATGGCGCTGCAGGAAAGCCTGCTGCAAAGCCACGAGGGCGTGCTCCGCCTTTGCCCGGCCAATGAAACGCTGCCCGTTTCGTTCCGGCTCTGCGCCGAGGGCGGCTTCACCGTGAGCGCGCAAATGGAACAAAACGGCTTTATCATCACAATTGAGAGCGCGCGGGGCGAGCCCTGCCGCCTTTCGCTGCCGGAAGAAATGATGCGGCAGCCGCTGTTTGCCTGCACGGCAAATGAAGGAGAAGCCTTCAAAACCTGCAAATTGAACCGTGTCATATTCGGACGGGAAGAAGTGCTGCAGCCTGAGCGGCTTGAAAAAGGAGCGGTTTTGCTGCTGGCGAGCCAGCCGCTCGAAGCGCTGGAGCCGGTCGCGCCGGAAGCCTCGCTGCCAAACGGCAGCATGAAAACCTGCGGCAACGCCGTGCTCGGCTCCCCGGCCTGTATGCACTGAAAGGAAAAGCCATGTTCCGCTTCATTCACACCTACACCGAAGCATCCTTCCCCGGGCTGACCGCGAGCGGCTTATGGCGCAGCGGCGACGGCTTGAAGCTTATGCACAAGCCCGGATTCGGGCCGCCCTGCGATTTCAACACCGCTGCCGCCGTCGATTCGCCGCTGGAACGGCTGCTCAGAGAGCTGAACGGCCCGTTTTACATCGACCGGCTTCAAGGCGGTCTGGGGCTGACAAGGCATTATCCCTATGACCCGGCCCTGCTCGATCATTATCAAAACAGACTGGGCAAACGGTTCTGGGGTTTTCAAATGCACGAATGGGCGTCCAATTTCCGCAGCGATCTTGAGCGCATCGAAGCGCTTATGAAGCAGGATGCCATTGATTCCAACGACGCGGCGCAGACCGCGCAGTTTTGGCATAAGGTCAAAAGCGGCGCGCTCTCGCTTTTTCTGGAAGCGCACACCGACGAAGAGTATGCGCAAATGGCGCTTCCTGCCGACTTGCCTTCCTTTTTGCAGGAATGCAGGGCGCTTTATGCAAAACGGACACGAGAGACCGACGGCCTGCTCCTGCCCGCTGACAGTTATTTTATGGCGCCGCGCATTGAGATCGCCAACGGCGCCGGGCGTTTGATGCCCGAAATGGGCTGGCAGATTCCCGGCATGCGCCTGCAAATCGCCTACACGCGCAGCATGGCGAAGGCCGCGCAGATCGCGTGGGGCATGTATTACGAATGCTGGCAGCTGACCGACGGCAAGGAGCTGTCGATCCCGTTTTCCCTGCGCGAAGGGCAGGATGAATGGTGGGAAGACCTGCTGCACAAAGGGTATGGCTGCCGCCTGCCGTTTGACCGCCGCGAACACGGCGGCAGCTCGCTTTCGCTTTTGGCGCGCGCGTGGCGCTGCGCCTATTTTTCCGGCGCGGACGCCATTGCCGAGGAATACGGCGTTTGCAACACGTTTCGGGAGCTTGATACCTTTGCGCTGAGCCCCTACGGCGTAGCAAAAAAAGACTTTCTGCGCTTCACCGAACAGTTCCCGGACCTTGGCGCGCCCTTCACCCCCATCGCCGTCGTTCTCCCGGCCGATCTGCCGATACTCGATCTTTATGCGGATGACCGTTATCTGCATTATCCGGTCAGCGACCCCGCCTGCCCGCCGGTTATGAAAAAGCCAGACCGGTTCCGCGAAAGTCTGGACGCGGTCTTCGGCCGCAGCGGCCGGCACGGCAACATGGGTCACGTGCTGCGCACCGGCGGTCTGCCCGGCGTTGTCGACGTGCTTCACGCCGACATGACCGAAGCGCTGTCGCAATATGACTGGCTGATCGACCTGACCGGCAGCGAGACCTTCCGCAAGCAGCACCGCAACACCGTCACCCCGGAGCAAGCCGATCGGGTTTTAGACCGGCTTCTCCCCTGCCGGTTCGACAAAAGGCTGTTCGCCGCTTACAATAAGTGCGGCGACGGATGGTTCGTGCTGGTCATGAACAACGACGGCGTTTTTCACGACGGGTTCCGCCCGGACGTTATTTTGCCGGAGGCAGCGGTACACACCGCCGTTCACTGCGCTTCAGACAATCTGACAATAACCAGGCTGGCGGGCAGCGGCACGCTTTGCACAAATGGTTCAGCCGCCGATGTTCTGCTGAAGGGCGGCGAGTGGCTGCTGCTGAAAATCAACTGAAAGGATGCACCGTATGATTCCAATCAAAAAGCCGTTTCTCGGCTGCGCGTATTATCCGGAGGATTGGCCGGACGAGCAGCTTGACTATGACGTGGAAATGATGAAAAAGGCCGGGATCACCTGTGCGCGCATCGGCGAATTTGCGTGGCGCAGGATGGAACCGAAGCGCGGACAATATGATTTCGCCTGGCTCCACCGTGTCGTTGACAGGCTCGCGGCGGCAGACATTGCCGTGATTCTGGGCACGCCGACCGCAACGCCGCCCATCTGGCTGAGCGAAGAGCATCCGGACGTGTTCATCAGGCACAGCAACGGCACCCGGGCGCAGCATGGCGGGCGGCGGCACTGCTGTTCCAATAACCCGCATTATCTGGCTGCCTGTGATTTGATCGTGGATGCGATGGGGCGCGCGTTCGGGCAGGATCCCAACGTCATCGGCTGGCAGCTCGACAACGAAATATTATCCGATCAGACCGGCTGCACCTGCGGCCACTGCATGGATTTCTATCACGAGCGCCTGAAACGGGAGTACGGTTCGATCGAGGAGCTCAACGCCCGCTGGAACCTGAATCTGTTCAGTCAGGCCTACGACCGCTTTGAGCAGGTGCCGGGCGACTGGTACGCATGGCAAAACCCTCATTTGAAATTTGAGTGGGCCGCAGCTCACCACGAAGCGAACACAGCGTTCCTGCACCGGCAGGCGGATATTCTCAGAAAACACACAAGCGCGCCCATTGGCACGGATATGATGCCCACCAATTTTATGGACTACGAAACCGTTTGCGCCGGGCTGGACGTCGTCATGTTCAACCACTACAACACGCGCGAAACCCTCAGCGACGAGGTATTCTGGTTTGACTACCTGCGCACGATGAAGGATCGTCCGTTCTGGAACACGGAAACAAACGCCACGTGGAACGGTTCAACGGAGATCGGTATGGTTTTGCAGCCGGAAGGCTTCAGCCGCGTCAACTCGTGGCTGCCCGTCGCGCTGGGCGGCGAAAGCAATTTCTACTGGCTCTGGCGGCAGCACTGGGCGGGGCATGAACTGATGCACGGCTCGCTGCTTTCCCCCGAAGGCAGGCCGACCCATACCTTCGGTGAAATTCAAAAAACCGCGTCGGATTTTGCGGCGGCGTCGGCCTTTTTGACCGATGCAAAGGTCACAACGCCTGTTGCGCTGCATTTTACAAGCAGGTCGTGGCAGTTGTTTGAACAACAGAAAATCGTGACCGGCAACAGTTATGACCGCAACGTAAAAGCGGTTCACCGTTCTCTCGTGCGAAGCGGTGTGCGGCCGGACGTGATCGGCACGAAGCATTCGCTTGCGGATTACAAGCTGCTGATCTCGCCCTGTGTCATGACGCTGGAGGACGGCGGACTGGCCGAAAAAATCCGCGCCTTCGTCGAAAACGGAGGCGTTTGGTTGGCAGGGCCGATGACGGATATCCGCAACAAAATCGGCGCGCATTATATCGACCGCGCCATGGGCATGATCGAGGACTGGCTCGGCGTGCGGCTGGACTACGGCATTCCGACCGACGGCGCCGTTTTAAAAACAGCGTGGATCACGGGCGAGGAACTGACCGTGCGCGGCTGGGCGGAGCTTTACACCCTGAGTGGCGGCGAGCCGCTGGCCGAAGCAATCGCCGGGCATAGCGCACTGAGCGGTAAAGCGGTGATCTCCCGCCACAAGCTCGGCAAGGGCGAGGTGATCCTTTGCGGTGCGCTGCTTGCAGATGACGACCTTGACAAGCTACTGCGCATCGCGCTGGCAGACGCCGAAGTCACGCCATACCGCGTGGACGGCACGCTCCAGATCGCGCCGCGCATGGGAGCGGGCGGCCGCGGGCTTGTGCTGTGTGAAACGGGCGGTTCAGCCGCGGCCCTTCACATTGATGCAAAGCTGCAGGATCTGCTGACCGGCGAACAATGGGAACACGTGGTTCCGGTCGAGCCCTTCGGCGTGAGAGTGCTCACTGAAATTAACCGATAGAGAGGTACTGAATATGTTGGAACAGCTGAAAAAAGACGTTTGCGAAGCGAATCTGCTTTTGCCAAAACACAACCTTGTCACCTTCACCTGGGGCAACGTCAGCGGCATTGACCGCCAAAGCGGGCTGATCGTGATCAAGCCCTCCGGCGTGTCGTATGACGGCATGACGCCTGACGACATGGTGGTGGTGGATTTAAGCGGAAATATCGCGGAAGGCAAGTGGAAACCCTCCAGCGACACCGCCACCCACCTGGCGCTGTATCGGGCGTTCCCCAACATCGGCGGCGTCGTGCACACCCATTCCCGCTGGGCGACCTCTTTTGCGCAGGCGGGCATGGCCATACCGGCCATGGGCACCACCCACGGCGACTATTTTTACGGCGATATCCCCTGCACACGCCCGATGACCGAAGCGGAAATTCAAGGGGCTTACGAGGCGGAAACGGGCAAGGTCATTGTCGAAACCTTCCGCGGCATTGAGCCGGACGACGTGCCCGGCGTGCTGGTCTATTCCCACGGGCCGTTCGCATGGGGCAGGGACGCGATGAACGCGGTTCATAACGCCGTGGTGATGGAAGAGGTGGCGTTCATGGACTATCACGCGCTGATGCTCAACCCCGCGCACCGCGATATGCAGCAGGCGCTGCTTGACAAGCACTACCTGCGCAAGCACGGCAAAAACGCCTACTACGGCCAATAAAAACCGCAAAATCCGCATAAAGAAGCTGACGCCCGCCAAAAGCAATTCTGCCTTCGGTGAGCGTCTTTTTCATTTTTGATTATAATCTGATCGTGTAATCGGCGTCGGAGATTCCGTCGTTATGCAGCAGCGGCAAAAGGATCGCGCTGATGCTTTCAATTCCTTTGGCCTTCAGCTTGTCGGCAAAGGGCTTGGAAAGCCGATCCAACTTTTGGAACAGCGCCGAAGCCACGCGGTATTCGACGCCGTCCTTAGGCAGGTCGGCGTCGCCGCGGTAGAGGTTGGCGGCAAGCTTTACCGCAAAGGGCACCACCAGTCTGTCCCACTGCGGCTTCATCTCCTCTTTCGACACGCCGTTGCTGCGGCGCGTCCACTTCCAGACCTTGCCGAACGTAAGGCGGTTGAGCCACCCGGCGGCCGGATGGATCACAGGCTTGAGCTTGCGCGCTTTGGGCTCGCGCAGGCTGAAGCTGTTCGCCAGACGGATGAACGTTTCATAATCCTTGTCCGCCGCATCCAGAATATCGGTCACGACGCCGAGAAACTGCTTTTCGGTGAACTGCGGCAGCGTCAGGCCGCCGAGGTCAAGCCCCGGCACGTTTTCTACGCTGATCGTTTTGATATCGATCGTGCCGCCGTCCGGGTCAAAACGGACTCGGCGATAATTGGGCGGAAAGCCGACGGTGGCCGAGGTGGAAACATCATAAAACGGGTTGCCCGCTTCGGAATCGATGCGCGTGATGTTGTGGATATGGCTGTGCCCGGTGAACATGACCGGCACACCCATATCGGCAAACTGCTTTGCGCGCGTTTCGCCCTCTTCCAGCAGATCGCCGGGCGCGATGAGCTTGTAAAGCGGCGACGGTGAGAGCACGGGGTGGTGCGTCATGGCAATGATAAACTGCCCCTTTTTCTTCGCCTGTTCTGCCTGCTCGCAGATCCACTCAAAGCATTCCGCCGTGAACCCGGCATGGTCATAGCCCCGGTCGTCGTTGAGCGCCAAAAGAAGATACTCCGGCGTCAGCTCCGCCGCGTAACACATGGTGGGTTCATGCACGCTGATCGCTTTGCTCATGCCGAATTCGCGCCAGAAATCACGCAGATCGTCCCGTAAAAAGGCGGGTACGTCTACCCTGTTATTATTCTTGTCAAAGCCGTAGGACACACCCTCGCCGCGGTAATCGTGCGTGGCGGTGGTCACAAACACGCGCTTGCCGCGCTGTTCGAGTTCGCGCAGCATTTCGCGGATCTCTTCATGCGACGTCACTTCGCCGTTGTTGGTCAGGTCGCCGCTGATGAGCACGATCTCGGGCGCGCCGGGCGCGCAAAGCTCATCAAACACCTTGCGCAGGATCTCTTCGCTGCCGAGACGATACAGCTGCTCCCGGGCAGGCGGAAACGCGTAAGGATCGCCGTCGACCCAGTTCTTTTTGGAATAATAGTGGGTATCGGTCAGCACAAATAGCTCAAGAGGCTGCATTCGCACCCGTCCTTTCCGCCGAATAATTGATCGGAACTGCCTTTTTGAACAGCATGAAGTCATATTCCGGCTTCCACTGGTCGCCCGTTTCCACCTGTGATTTGAACTGCTCTTCCGTGAGCGCCGTATTGATTGCGGCAACGCCCTTGATCTCACCGTTGTCTTTATATACAGCGTCCCAGAACGCGTGGTGACCGATGGATTTGACAGACGCGGGCAGATAGAGATAGTCCAGCGCCTGATCATAGCTGAACGCGTCGGAGCCGATCGTTTCCAGCCCCTCAGGCAGCGATGCGTATTCCACTTCGCCCTTGAAGGTCGTGATGCTGCGCAGCGCTGAGCAGCGGAAAAACGCCATGGTCTCAATGGTCTTGACGCCCTCCGGCATCGTCACGTCAGCCAGAGCGGCGTAGTTAAACGCCAGCATCCCGATCGTTTCTGTCTCGGCGGGCAGGCGGAACGTCATCACGTCGGCAATATATTGCTCGGTGTAATCCTCACCCCACCATTCCGGTTCTTCGGCATAACCGTGAACCTTGCGCAGATAGGCGTCGTGGTCGATCGGATAACAGACGACGGTTTTGAGGTCTTTGGTGAACAGCACGCCGTCGATATCGCAGTAAGCCGGATTCTCCGGATCAACATGAATGTTCTGAAGCGCCCAGCAGCTGTAAAACGATTTGCCGTCGATCTGCGTGATGCTCTTGCCGAGCGTGACCTCGGTCAGCTTTTCATCGCAGTTGAGGAAATACTCATGCAGCACGGTGATCGGCTTAGCGGGGTCGCCGTCGACACAGTCGACAGTCAGCTTCGTTTCTTCGCCGGGGTTGCTGTATTTGACCAGCTCATACGTGCCGTTCTCCAGCGCCTTGTATTCATAGGTTTCTTTGTGCACAGCACGCACCGAAAAATAAATCGACAGCCCGATGGCCACCAGCAGGATGAGAACAACGCCGAGCTTCTTGCCCAGGGAATGCTCCCGCCCCGTTTCGATGTGCGGCTCCTGCAGCCCTTCGATCTGATAGGTCCAGATCTCGTTTTCCGGAATACTCAGCTTTTCAGGCTCCGTGACCGGTATTTTTTCAGTGTTGTCTTTTTTCATTGCGGAACCGCCTCCTGTTCCCTGTCGCTGTCGATCTGATCGGCGTCGGATGCCAGCCCCAGCGTGCCGCCGGTCACTTCCTCACGCCGCTGCAGCACCTGCATGACCTTGCTCTGCTTATCGTCGTCATAATCCCAGAACAGATAAGGAATGGTCATGAGCACATAACCGATGATGTCGATGATAATGGGAATAACGATGATCTTGATGCGCGAGGCGTCAATAAACAGAACGTCCCAGTTGCTGTTGAAGCCGTATTTGAGCAGCATCAGCGGAATGATCAAACCCACAAAGGAAACGATAGGCCCTGTGAACCAGCCGAACACGCCGGAAAAATTCTCCAGCCGTTCGCCGGACAGATACATCTGATAGTCGTTGATACGCACCTCCATATCGTAAGAGGCGGTGACCGGCACGGTTTTGCACATTTCAAGGAAGAACAGCGTGATCACGCAAATCGTGCCGCACAAAACCAGCTTGTCGCCCAGGAACAGCAGTGAAAGCACAATGATCGTGTTGCCGAGCGCACGGGAAAGCTGATAGAAAATCTGCAGCTGTTTGTAGGTGAAACGCTTGAGGAAATAGGGCGCGAGCAGATCGGGCGGCGTGCCGGCAAACGACACGAGCGCAACGATCAGGCTGTAAAGCAGGCCGCTCAGGCGGAACGTGTAGAGATACAAAATCGTGGCGAACGGCAGCATACCGTTGCCCAGCGCGTCGAGCAGTTCCACAATGGTTCTGATCCATTTGTATTTGTTGCGCATCACGCCGAACATACCGTCCCAGAAATTGATCTGCACCTTTTTTTCAAGCGGCGGCTGCGGAATACGTTCACGCACACGGCCGGCAAACACCATCGTCAACCCTGCCGCGATCAGGAACGTGACGGGAATAACATAGCGGAAGACGTTGATATCCGCCCATTCATAGCGCAGCGCGCCGATAATAACAGGCAGAATGATCGCCAGAATCGAATAAAAGATGTGAGAAAACTTGATGGGATAGGAACGAACCAAAATGCGTTCGCGCACGTTGGGGCTGATGTTGCGCGTGCAGATCTCCAGCCGGTTGTCAAACCCGTAGAGATTGTAAACCGCAAACATCAGGTTGGCGACCCAGACGCGCGTGACCACGTCGGGGATTTTATAGAACGGGAGCCAGCCGATGAGCACGACCATCACGCACTTGGGGATGCAGTCGCTGTAAAGCATATACTTGTAGCGCCCGTATTTCGGAATAAGCTTTTTGCGCCAGAAGATGCCGCGTGCGCCCGCCCAGCCGTTCCAGAGCAGATGCGTGCCGAGGATCTTGATGGCGGAAGCAAAGTTGATGCCCTCCAACGAGTTCATGTAAGCCACAAACCGGTTCGCAGGGTCGAACAGCGCCGAGGCATTGCCGAAAATCATCAAAAGTCCCACGGCGATCAGCGCAAAATACAGCCCATAGAGCTTGCGCTCGGTCTTTTTGACGAGCATACCCAGATTGTCCGCGACCAGCCAGCCGATCAGCGTCCAGATATAGTTGAGGGGCATATTGATGATGTTGATAACGGAAAACGTCAGGTAAGGCAGCTTGTAATGATACATCATCAGGTAGCATGAAGCCGCAAAAACGATGTATTCCAGCACCTTCGAGCCGGTGTAGTTGCTGCCAACGGCAATGAAAATATCCTTATATTCTTTATAAGGAACGTATTTACCCTCCGCCGGCGTTTTCCAGTGAGTTTTGATCTCGGTGAATAAGGCTTTCACCTTGTTTCCGGATTCGTTTGCCACGGGGATCCTCCTATCTTACCAAAGTTTGACGGGGCATTTCTGCGTGCGGAACGCCGCACGGAATTCCGGGTAACAGCCGCATTTCAGGCAGGTGCCGCCCGCAAGATGTTCACACGCCTTGCACACGTTCAGCCGCCGCTGATACTCCTCCTGCGCGGCGCGGTCACGTGCGGGCAAACGGGCGATATGTTCGTGAATGCTCGCCAGCACATCCTCCCGCCCGCTTTCAAACAGCAGACACCGGCGGCAGACTCTGTTCTCCGTCATTTGATTTCAAAACGGGTCACACTGCACGGCGGCAGCGTGGCGGTGAATCCGTCCGCCGTCACTTTATAGTCTGTAAAGGCAACTGTCTTTACATAATTCGGCGCGTCAAACGTATTAAAATCGCCGGTCGATCCTGTCAAGATTTCTGCCTTTACATCCTTTACGGCGGTGTCCGCCACCTGACAGGCAACCTGCGCCTCCTGATCAGCCGAGGTGTTGACCACCGTTGCCCAGATCGTGCCGTTTTCATCGATCGAAGCCGACTCAATCAGCTGCGGCAGCGGCTTTGTGCCGCGGCCGGAGGCGTCTTTGCAATCGGGAATATCACGCACCGAAGTGGTGATGAAGGAGCCGAGAAGCGTGTTGTTCTGATGCTCACGGAACATTTTGAACACGTAATAGGTTGGCGTGAGGAGCATTTTTTCGCCCTCGGTCAGCGCTACGGACTGCAGCACGTTGACGGTCTGCGCAATGTTCGCCATGCGGATGCGGTCGCTGTGTTTGTTGAAAATGTTGAGCGTCAGCGCGGCGACCATCGCGTCACGCATCGTGTTCTGCTGATAGAGGAAGCCCGGGTTCGTGCCCGGCTCCACCTCATACCACGTGCCCCACTCATCCACGATCAGGTCGACGCGGTGCTGACGGTCATGGCGGTTCATCACTTCGATATGCCGCGTGATAATGCCGTCGATGCGGTAGGCCTGCGCGAGGGTCATGTCATATTGCAGCGGGGTAAACTCCGTAGCGGACTTTTTGGAACGCGTTTCATGATCCCAGATATCGGTGTAATAATGCAGCGACAGGCCGTTTGCCTTGTGCTTGACCTTGTCCATCACACGGTCGGTCCAGTGATAATCCTCTTCATTCGGGCCGCAGGCGATGCGGTAAATGCGGTGATCGGGATCGTAGTTGCGGATATAGGTCTCATACTGCTTGAACAGGCAGCCGTAGTATTCCGGATCCATATTGCCGCCGCAGCCCCAGTTTTCGTTGCCGACGCCGAAATAGGTCACGACCCACGGCTCCTCGCGGCCGTTGTCGCGGCGCAGCTGCGCCATGGGCGACGTGCCGTCAAAGGTCATATACTCGACCCATTCGTTCATTTCACGCACCGTGCCGGAACCGACGTTGCCGTTGATATAGGCGTCGCAGCCGAGCTGGCGGCACAATTCAAAAAACTCATGCGTGCCGAAGCTGTTGTCTTCCACCACGCGGCCCCAGTGGGTGTTCAGAATCCGTTTGCGGGTCTCTTTCGGGCCGACGCCGTCCTTCCAGTGGTATTCGTCCGCAAAGCAGCCGCCCGGCCAGCGCAGCACGGGCAGCCCCATGTCGCGCAGCGCCTGCACCACGTCGGTGCGCATACCGTTGACGTTGGGGATGTCGGAATCCTCCCCGACGTAAAGGCCTTCATAGATGCATCTGCCCAGATGCTCGCTGAAATGGCCGTAAATATCCTTGGAGATGCGGCTGATTTTCTGGTTGGGATTGATCAGATATTTTTCCATAAGTCACCTGTTCTTTCTGTATATTATAATAAGTCGCCGGTTTTCAGTTTTCTGAGCCAGTCGAGGATCGTCGTTTTGATCGCCAGAAGCTTTTCGCTGCGCATGGCCGCCCGCTGCTCGCGGGTGCCGGCGGTGCTGACCAGCCCGAAGGTGTTCAGGCAGGTTTTGTCAACCAGTCCCTGCGCAAAAACAGAGCAGTAATCGGCAAACGTGTTCTTGTGGAATTTGCCGCCGTCGGTGCGGAGCACCGAACCGAATTTTTGCATCAGCGTCTCGTAGCTGTCGTTTTCATAATCGATCTTTTCGATCTCGGACGAACCGTAGAGGAACCACGGGGACTTGTCCGCGTCGGGGCCGGCACCCTTATAGGTCCAGGTCGTCCAGCTCAGCTCTCGCTGATTAAAAATAGACAGCAGATAGGCAAAGGTGGTCAGACCTCTCGGATAAAACTCGCCGATGTAGAACGGCGCGTTGTAATCGGCCTTTCTGATCTCGTTGACCTTGCGCAGAATGGTGGGGTTGGTCACGTCGTAAAGGTGCTCCTGATAGACGATATTCGTCCAGCCGTAAACATCGGGCGACGCAATGGCCGAGGGATCCCAGATGGCCTCCATGCAGATAATATGATCCGGGTCGACGGCTCTGACGGCTTTGTAAAGGTCGTTGCTCAGATCCCAGAAGGTCTGCTGGAAGCTGCCGTCCCGCGTGACGTTGGTGCCCAGCGGCTCATTCATCAGGTCATACATGGCAATGGTGCTCTCGCCCGCATAGTGCCCGGCAAGCTCGACCCAGAAATCGGTCACGACCTCACGGTAGCGTTTGCCCTGCGGTGTGTCGTCAAACAGCGACATGGACTTGGACTGACCGCAATGATCGTAGTCATTTTGATAACCGGGCAGACCGTGCAGGTCGATAATGAGATAAAGCCCGTATTTTTTACACAGGGAAACAACGGCGTCAAGCTCGCTGAAATCGATGCGGCCGTCCGCCGTGCGGTACCATGTGCCGTTATCGTCAGACTGGAAATTGCGGTACCAGATCGGCAGACGGACAACATTCATGCCCAGCTGAGCCACGTTTTGATAGTCGATCTCCGTAATCCAGTTGCTGCGGTAGGTTTGGAACAGCGCGCGAACCTTTTCGCTGCCGAAGCGGGATTCCAGCGTTTTGTAGACCGGATCGCACCCCGCGGGGTTGGTATAGGGGCAGAACCAGTCTTCCATAATACCCCAGCCGCCGAAGTTGGTGCCGCGCAGCACGACCTCTTTGCCCTTGGCGTCAAAGATTTTCTGACCCTCGGTGTGCAGCAGCGGCAGCGGCTCGCCTGCGTCGGCGGCCAAAGCAGGCAGCGCACAGCAAACAGCCAAAAGAAGCGCCAGAACGAATGAAACTGTTTTTTTCATGCTTCCGCATCCTTTCCATAAAGAAGCTTTAAATAAGTAAACTTTAACAGAAATCCGTTTATCTGTCAATAAGAAATCGGCAATTCTGCTGAGTGATGTTGCATCGGGGAACGGTTTGTGTTACAATAAGCGGCAATCTCACGATTATTCTTACAACAGGTGAATTTATGAAAACGATCAATGTTAACGCGCTCGCCGCGCTGGTGCGGGCGCACGCCCGGCAGGAGCTGGAAGAACACAGGGTCGGCCTGAAAGAGGTCGTCGTTCACCAGAACGGCCGCTGCGTTTACCGCGAATTCTTCGGCGCAAACGATACGCCGCAAAAACCGGTGCTGTTCCGCGCCGCCTCCATGACCAAGCCCATCACCACCGCGGCCGTGATTCAGCTGGTTGACAGAGGGCTGCTTGACCTGAACGATCCGGTTGCGCGATTTTACCCGCAGATGAAGCAGATGCAGGTGGCAGCGGTGAAAGACGGCAGAATTACAGCACTGCGCCCCGCTCAAAACGAAATACGCGTTGCCGATCTGCTCTGCCACACAAGCGGCGTCGGCAGCGAACCGGTTTTGTCAGCGCTGCAGGAAACCACCGTCCGCCTGCCGCTCGATGAAGCCCTGCCGCTTATCGCTGCGCAGCCGCTCGCCTTCGAGCCGCGCACGGCGCAGTCATACAGCCCGACAGACGCGTTTGATCTGGCGGCTGGGATCGTGGAAGCGGTCGCCGGGCTGCCGTTTGACGAATACCTGAAGCGCCGCCTCTTTGAACCGCTGAACATGGTTGACACGACCTTTGCGCCGAGCGAGGAACAGTGGACAAGAATGGCGCCGATGCACGAGCGCACCGAACAGGGCCTCAGTGCCACGGCTGCCCTGACGGAACACTGCGTGTTCAACGACATGATCCCCGCGCGCATGGCGGCGGGCGCCGGGCTGGCCACAACAGCCGATGATTACTGCCGTTTTGCCGAGATGCTCTGCCGCGGCGGAACCGCGCCGGACGGCGCGCCTGTGCTGACCGCTGCCTCCGTTGCTCAAATGGCTTCGCCCCACGTGCCGGAATCGATCATGCCGGGCAGTGAACGGTGGGGGCTGGGTATGCGGGTCGTTGTCGGGTCCGATTATCAGCACGGGCTGGGCGTCGGCTGCTTTGGCTGGAGCGGCGCCTACGGCACCCACTTCTGGGTCGATCCGCAAAACCGCATCAGCGTTGTCATGATGAAAAATTCCCTTTATGACGGCGGCGCCGGCAACCGCTCCGCCTGCATGCTGGAACGCGACGTTGCCGCCTGTCTGCGCTGAAATCCATGCCGGCCTGATCGGATTTCCGCACAAAAAAGCGCAACTTATTCCAAACTATGGGTTGAAATGGTTCTTTCTTTATGATATAATATTTCAAAAATTAACCAATTTGGAGGTTTCTGTATGCTCTCAAAAATCTTCAGCGCAATTATGAGTTTGATTCTCATGATCCTCTCTCTGTTTGACAGCGGCCTCGGCGTCAGAACCGGCCCCAAACAACTCATCACTTACGACGACACGAATAAGACAGTTATCATTTCGCTGGCGGAAAACCGGTCGTCGGGTTACACGTGGAAATATGATATTTCCGATCCGCTGGTGATCAAGGTTTCAAGCGACAAGTTCACTGCTGACTACGATAACGGAACGGTTCAGGCGCCCGGCACCAGAGAGGTTTCGTTCCAGGGGCTGAAAACCGGTGATTCGGTCGTTACGTTCAACTACATTCCTTCGTGGGAAGACGTTCCGGCGCGCATCGTCAAAATCAAAATCACCGTCTATTCCGATCTGTCCTTGCAGGCGGAAGAGGTCAAGACTGATCCGGTCGAGCCGTATTCGACCGACGTCGATCAGATCGTTGCCTATTATAACGCAGCCTATGCCGCCACAGGGAACCAGCTTATCGGTATGGAGAGCGTGCGGCTCAACGGCAGGATCAGCGGCGCAGGCGCCGTAGGCGCACTGCTCCGGCTCCTCTCCCCCTCTGTCAGAAATGTGCTGGCAAGAGGCGACCACAGTGTCAACAAACTGCCCGGCTATCCGCCGATTCTGGCTGAAGACGTGACCGCAGCGGCTGCCTACAGGCAAAACGGCGTGATCACGCTCGTGATCAATCTCAAAGACCAGCCTGACGGCGTGAATTCCGGCGTGAACAGCGGCCCTGTCGGCAGAGGCATCGGCACCCTCGGCAACCTTGACGGCGTGATGAAAACAATCGGCGCTACCTTCACCTCCGGCACGGATACCGTTGGCGTCAGCTACCAGAACGCTGCCATCAATGTTTCGATCAACGAAAATACCGGCTCAATCGTCGGCGGTACCTGGAGCTATCGCGCGCATGTTCACATCGGTGAAAGCAAGGTGAAGCTGAATTTCGTCGGCTTTACCGTTAAGAATGTTGACGCCGAACTGCTCTATTCGGTTACTTTCTGATTTCAAAACCAGTGCAGGCGCGCTGCAACACAAGCGGCAGCGCGCCTCTTTTATAAGTTGTAATATTCTTATTATGAATGTATTTTCAGAAATATGGAGGTTATTAAAA
Organism: Oscillospiraceae bacterium; assembly: GCA_902796535.1. Lineage (GTDB taxonomy): Bacteria > Bacillota > Clostridia > Oscillospirales > Acutalibacteraceae > UBA8612. The sequence goes on along the minus strand of CADBPL010000061.1, from coordinate 4,678 downwards.
TGATTAAAAGATTCACAGGCGCGTTCATGTGCGCGGTTCTTCTCCTTCTCTCTTGTTCGGTCAGCGGCGGCAATGCCCGGGCTGTTGATTTGCAGGGAACGGATGCTGACCTTGAAGCGATCGTTGCCGCTTATAACAATGCCTGCACAGCCACCGTGAACCCGCCCAAGGGCAAATTGAGCTTGAACTTCGACGGCAGGATCACCGGCGACGGGTTCACGGGTTTCCTGCTTTGGGCCATCTCCCCCATCGCGAAAAGAACGCTCGCCAAAGCCGCCATTACCACCGACTATATTCCGGGTTATGATCAGCTGCTTACTTCTGACGTTGTCGAAGCGGCTTCCTCTTCCGCAAACGGCGTGACCACCATCCAACTCAAGCTCAAGGAGCAGGTCGACGGTTTTGACGCGAGTGCCAAAGACGGCCCGGTCGGCCGAGGGATCGGCACGCTCGGCAATTTTTCAAGAGCAGCAAAAAAAATCGGAGCCAATATCACGGAAGGCAGCGATTCCATTTCGATCACGTATCAAAACGCTGTGATCAAGGTCACGATCGACGAAAACACCGGAACGATCACCGGCGGAACGTGGCAGTATTCCGCCAACCTTCACATTGGCAAAATCAAAGTCAGCTTCAGAGGGTTCCCCCTGACGTTCAAAAACGTCAAAGCAAAAATCGACTTTTCGGTCGTGATTTAACCAATAAGGAAACAGGCGTGCGCCTTCCGCCGGCAGCACGCCTGTTCTTTTTTATCTTATATCGCCTTGCCTTCAAACTGCGTTTGATACAGCGCGTAATAAACGCCCTGCTGCGCCAGCAGCTCCTCGTGGCTGCCGGTTTCAACGACCCTGCCGTGATCCATCACGACGATCCGGTCGGCGTCGCGCACAGTGGAAAGGCGGTGCGCAATGATCACGCTGGTGCGGTTTTTCATCAGGTTGACCATGGCGTCCTGAATTTTCTTTTCGGTGCGGGTATCGACCGAGCTGGTCGCTTCGTCGAGAATAAGGATCTTCGGGTCGGCCAGCACCGCGCGCGCAATGGCCAGCAGCTGCCGCTGCCCGTGCGACAGGCTCTCGCCCGCGTGAGAAAGGTAGGTGTCATACCCGTCCGGCTGGCGTTCGATATAGCGCGCGATATTGCTCATTTTTGCGGCGTTTTTCATGCGCTCGTCAGACGCGTCACGGTCGGCGTATTTGATGTTGCCGCCGATGGTGTCGGAAAACAGGAAGGTGTCCTGCAGCACGATGGCGGTGCTGCGGCGCAGCTCGTCGCGCCTGATTTCGTTGATATTCACGCCGTCGATCAAGAGCTCGCCCGAATCGAGCGGATAAAAACGCATGAGCAGATTGACCACAGTGGTTTTGCCGCTGCCGGTCGCGCCCACGAGCGCAATCTTCTGCCCGGGCTTGACGTCCAGATTAAAGTCATACAGCACCTGCTTGCCGGGAATGTAGGAAAAATTGACGTGGCGGAATGAGATTTCGCCCTTGGTGTCACGCAGAGTTTTATCGCCGCTGTTGTCCTCGTCCGGATGATCCATGAGCGTGAACACGCGCTCCGCGCCCGCAACGGCGGTCTGAATGCTGCCGTAAAGCTGCGCGATCTCATTGATCGGGCGTGAAAACTGCTTGGCGTAGACGATGAACGCCGAAATGGTGCCGATGGTGATCAGCCCCGTGTAGGCAAAATAGCCGCCGAACGCTGCCACAATGACAAAGCCGATGTTGGAAATGCAGTTCATGATCGGCCCCATCGAGCCGCCCAGAATTTCCGCCTTGACGCTCACTTTCGCCAGCGTGTCAGAGGTTTTTTCAAATTCCGCTGTCACATCTCGCTGCTTGTTGTAAGCGACGATCGAACGGTAGCCGGTGATCATTTCTTCGGAATGACCGTTGAGTTCCCCCAGAAGCGCTGAGCGTTTGCGGTAAATCTTGCGCATAACGCCCGACATTTTTTTCGTGACCAGCACGGTGAGGATGACCGAGATCATCGTGACCAGCGTGAGCTGCCAGCAATAGAGGAACATGATGGTGACGGTGCCCACGAGCGTGAGCACACCGCTAACCAGCGAGCCGAGGCTTTGGAAGATCGTGTTTGAAACGTTCTCCACGTCGTTCGTCATGCGGCTCATGATGTCGCCGTTGGAATGCGTATCCAGATAAGGGATGGGCAGATTGTCGATTTTTTTAAACAGGTCGTGGCGCATACGCCGCACAACACCCTGACTCAGCCGCGCCGAAAGCAGCAATTGAGCGAGGTTGGCACCCACGTTCACAACAAAGATGCCCAGCAGCAGTGCCGCGCAGCGGTATAACTGCGGCCAATCGTGCGCTTTGATGCTGTCGATCGCGCTGCCCTGCATGGCGGGCGCGGCAAGCGAAAGCAGCGTAACGGCAACAACAGAGAGGATCAGCCCTGCCAGCTGTTTTCTGGCGCCGCTGAAATATTGCAGCATCCGCCGTGCGGTTCCCTTTACGTTTTCCGCCTTTTCAATTTCGGCCGGCCCTCTGCCGGGGCCGCCGCGACCGGGGCGGAAATTGACGGTCTGCGCCACAGCCCGCTTTAAGTCGTCGCGGCTGACCGAATGCTTTTCGTCCGGCCTGCGTTCAAAGCCTTTCGGCACGGTCTTGTTCCTGTCTTCCATCACGCCGCACCTCCTTCCTTCTGCTGAGAAAGGAAGATATCGCGGTAGATATCCGAGGTTTCCATGAGCGAATCATGCGTACCGACGGCGGCGATCCTGCCGTTATCCAGCACGATGATGCGATCCGCGTTCCGAATGGAGGCAATGCGCTGCGCGATAATGATTTTCGTGCTGTCCGGATCCCGCTCATTGAGCGCCCGGTAAAGCGCCGCTTCGGTGCGCAGGTCGAGCGCGCTGGTGGCGTCGTCAAAAATCAAAATCTCATGCGGCTTCAAAATCGCGCGGGCAACGGAGACGCGCTGCTTCTGCCCGCCGGAAAGCGAATGGCCGCCCTCTGAAACGGGCGTATAGTAGCCGTATTCCTTTTCACAAATGTAATCGTCCGCCTGCGCCACCTGCGCAGCGGCTTTGATCTGCTCCGGCCGGGCGTCTGGCGCGCCCCAGCGGATGTTTTCTTCCAGCGAACGGGAATAAAGCTCCGCCCGCTGCATGACAATTGAAATCTTATCGCGCAGCGCATCGAGCGAATAATCGCGCACGTCCCTGCCGTTGACCAGCACCGTGCCCGACGTTGCGTCATAAAAACGCGGGATCAGGTCAATGAGGGTGGATTTGCCGCTGCCGGTCGCTCCGATAACGGCGAGCGTTTCGCCCTGCCGCACAGTCAGGTCGATATGCTCCAACACGTTTTGCGTCGTGCCGGGATAGGCAAAGCTCACGTCACGGAATTCCACCGTGCCGCGCGCCGTTTCAGGCTGTTCGTTTGCGCCGTCCGCTAAACTCGGCTCACTGGCCAGCACCTCGTTGATCCGCTCCGCCGACGCTTTGGCGCGCGTAAAGCTCTGGAAGATCATGGCCATAAAACCGAAGCCGCCGAGGATCTGGGTCAGGTAGGTGATGGCGGCCATGATGCTGCCGGGCGTAAGACCGCCGCCTTTTTTAACGGTGACGCCGCCCACTAAAATCACGCCGACCACGCAGAGATTCATAATGATGTTCATGCCGGGGCCGATAAAAGACAGGAGCGTTTGCACCCGCAGATTTTCGCGGCACAGCGCGTCGTTGGCGCGGTCAAAGCGCCCCAGCTCATACGCTTCCTTCACATAGGCCTTGACAACGCGCGCGCCGGCCACATCCTCCTGCATGACGTGGTTCACGCCGTCCAGCTTTTCCTGAACGATGCGGAACAGCGGCGAAGCCTTGCGCAAAAAGAACACGATCAGACCGATCAGGAACGGCATTCCGCACGCCGCCACGAGCGCGAAGCGCGGCGACTGCCGCCAGAGCATGAAAACGCCGCCGAAAAACATGACGCCGTTGCGCACCAGCCCGCGAATGGCAAGGCCGACCATATTCTGCACCTGCGTCACATCATTGGAAAGGCGCGTGATCAGGGAACCGGTGGAAAAGCGGTCGGTCTGCTCAAACGAAAGCGACATGATGTGCCCGAACAGATCCTTGCGCAGGTCGTTGCCGAAGCCCTGCGCGGCAATGTTGGCAAACACGCCGCACACCACGCCGAAGGTGCCGCCCGCCAGCACGCACAGGATCATCTGAACGCCGACCCTGACGATGAGTGAAAAATCGCTTTGCAGCACCCCCTGATCGACGATCTTCGCCATCAGATCGGGCTGCCACAGATCCATCGAAACCTCCCCCACCATAAACAGCGGAGCGAGAATACAGAACAGCCAGTATTTCTTGAGATATTTCAGCATAGGTTCTTTCCTCCACCGGGAACCGTTTTCGTATTGATTTCAGATTATACCACAAACCGCGGCGGCGGGCAATAAAAAAACTGCCGTATTTTGTGTATCAAACGGTTTTCATAAAGATCCGACCCCCGGCACACGGCCGGGGGTCGATGCTTAAGCGCTTTTATTTCTGCTTTCCTCGGTTGAGACGGAAATCAACGGAACGCTTGAGATACTCCAGGTAATCGTTGTCGCGGCACATGGCCTTGCCGGGCGTGTCGGAAAGCTTGGCGACCGGGCGGCCGTTGACGTACTGGAGCTTGATGACGATGTTCAG
>CADBPL010000060.1 GCA_902796535.1 Oscillospiraceae bacterium | reverse complement strand
GCCGTAAAGGCCGATGATGATCGGGAACTGGATCAGCAGCGGCAGGCAGCCCTGATTCATGGGGTTGAACCCCTCGCGCTGGTAAAGAGCCTGCTGCTCTTCCTGAATTTTGCGCTGCGCGTCCTTATCGCCCTTGTACCGCTCCTGAATGCGGCGAAGCTTGGGCTGAAGGCGCGCCTGCTTGGCGCTGTTTTTTTGCTGGGTGATGGAGCTGGGCAAAAGCACCAGCTTGACCAGCAGGGCAAAAAAAGCAATGGCGATGAGATAATTGCCGAAAAGATTGTAAAATTGTCCGAGCAGCCATCCGAACGGGACGGCTATTGCATCGTAAAGACCGGTCATGGGTCGTCCTCCGTGTGGTGGTGATTCTTTTTGGGCGGTACCGGGTCGTATCCGCCGGGGAACAAAACATTGCACCGCAAAAGCCGGCGGAGCGCCAGCAGGCCGCCAAAGAACAGCCCGTGCACTTCGATGGCTTCTGCCGCGTAGGCAGAACAGGTTGGATAATAGCGGCACATGGGCGGCTTGTGGGGCGAAATTTTGGCCCGGTAAAACCGCAGCAGCCGCAGCAGCAGCTGTTTCATGACGGAATCACGCCCGCCTGCCGGAGCTGCTTGAAAAGGATCGGCTCCAACTGCGTGCTCTTGAGGTATTTTGTTTTGCTCCGTGCGACAAAGACAATGTCCCATCCGCCCTGCACATGCGGCGCAGCGGTGCGGAAGGCCGCCCTTATCACCCTGCGTGAACGGTTACGCTCCACGGCGTTGCCGATTTTTTTGCTCGTCGTGATCCCGATACGACAAATACCCGCACGGTTTTTTGTCACATAAGAAACCAGTGCAGGATTTGTAAACACCTTGCCGCGGCCGTATGCGCGGCGAAAGTCCGTATTGCGATTTAAGGTTGTGATTCTGTCAGCCATAACCGTTCGTTTGAACAACTGTCAATTAGTAAGACAGCTGTTTTCTGCCTTTGGCTCTGCGGCGAGCGAGAACCTTGCGGCCGTTTCTGTCCGCCATTCTTTTGCGGAAGCCGTGCTCCATCTTGCGATGACGTTTCTTGGGCTGATAAGTCCTTTTCATGTGCGTACCCTCCATTCAAGGTGAATTTTTTAATCTAACGCGGAAAAAAGCGTTTGAGGCTTATACCCCACTTTAGACCTTACGAATGGGTATTATATAACAAAACAGCGCCGTCTGTCAACCTTTTTTCACGAAAAAACCGCGTTTTCCACATCTTGCGTCACCGGCCGGAAAAGGCCACAAGATAGGCTTTTTCAACGGGGGCTGCCGCCAATGAAGCGACGCCAAAACACAATAAAATGAAAATATTATTTATTAGGGGTTCCTTTTTTGCGCCGTTTGCGTTATAATGTTAGTTTACAGGGCATAATTATCAGCAAAGGAAGGTAACCCCATGTCATTTTTCAAAAAGCTTTTCGGTGATTACTCCAAAAAGGAGATCAAGCGGATCACCCCCCTCAAAGATAAAGTGCTGGCGCTCGACGAGGAGTATTCCAAGCTCAGCGACAGTGAGCTGCAGGCCAAAACGCCCGAATTCAAAGAGCGTCTGGCCAATGGCGAGACCCTCGACGACATTCTGCCCGAGGCGTTTGCCGCCTGCCGCGAAGCGTCGTGGCGCGTGCTCAAGCTCAAACATTACCCGGTTCAGATCCTCGGCGGCATCGTGCTGCATCAGGGGCGCATCGCCGAAATGAAGACCGGTGAAGGCAAGACCCTTGTGGCGACCCTGCCCGCCTACCTCAATGCATTGGCCGGCAAGGGCGTTCACATCGTCACCGTTAACGATTACCTCGCCCGCCGCGACTCCGAATGGATGGGCAAGGTCTACCGCTTCATGGGGCTGAGCGTCGGCCTGATCGTGCACGCCTGCACCAACGAGGAGCGCCGCGCGGCCTACAACGCCGACATTACCTACGGCACCAACAACGAAATGGGCTTCGACTACCTGCGTGACAACATGGTGATGTATAAAGAGCAGCGCGTGCAGCGCGGCCACAGCTTTGCCATTGTGGATGAGGTCGACTCCATTCTCATCGACGAGGCGAGAACGCCGCTGATCATTTCCGGTCAGGGCGAGGCCTCCACCCAGCTTTACGAGCTGGCCGACCGTTTTGCCAAAACGCTTTCCGTCACCCGCGTGCGCGAGCTGGACAGCAAGCAGGAAAACGAGAGCGTGGGCGACGGCGACTACATCGTGGATGAAAAAGCGCGCACAGCAACGCTGACCAAGAGCGGCGTGGAAAAAGCGGAGCGCTACTTCAACGTGGAAAACCTGATGGACGGCAGCAACCTGACGCTGCAGCACCACATCAATCAGGCCATCAAGGCCAACGGCGTCATGCGCCGCGATATCGACTACGTGGTGAAGGACGGTCAGGTGCTCATCGTTGACGAATTCACCGGCCGCATCATGCTCGGCCGCCGCTACAACGAGGGGCTGCATCAGGCGATCGAAGCCAAAGAGGGCGTGAAGGTCGAGCACGAAAGCAAAACGCTGGCCACCATCACGTTCCAGAACTATTTCCGTATGTTCGACAAGCTGTCCGGCATGACCGGTACCGCCAAGACCGAGAGCGTGGAATTCCAGGAAATTTACAGCCTCGACGTGGTCGAGATCCCCACCAATAAGCCCATGATCCGCATCGACAACCCGGACGTGATCTACAAGACCGAGCCGATCAAATTCCGCGCCATTCTCGATCAGATCGAAGCCTGCCACGAAAAGGGTCAGCCCGTTCTGGTCGGCACCATTTCCATTGAAAAATCCGAGATCCTCAGCGCGCTGCTCAAAAAACGCGGCATCAAGCATGAGGTGCTCAACGCCAAGTTCCACGAAAAAGAGGCCGAGATCATCGCGCAGGCCGGTAAGTTCGGCGCGGTGACCATCGCCACCAACATGGCCGGCCGCGGCACCGACATCATGCTCGGCGGC
>CADBPL010000059.1 GCA_902796535.1 Oscillospiraceae bacterium | reverse complement strand
CATGTCGCGGCCGACTTCAACATAGTCCTCACCCGGCAGCGCGCCCTGACGGTTGCCCTTGGTTTTGGAAACGATGCTGTAGCGCAGCGAAACGGGGAAATCCTTGCCGCATTCACGCTTGATGGCCTTGACCACGTCGGTGGCGAAGCGGTAGCGGTTCTCAAACGAGCCGCCGTATTCATCGGTGCGCTTGTTGACGTATTTGAGCGTGAACTGGTCGAGCAGATAGCCCTCGTGCACGGCGTGAACTTCAACGCCGTCGACCCCGGCTTCCTTGAGCTTGCGGGAGCTGACGGCAAACGCTTCGACAAAACGGTCGATCTCTTTTTTGGTGATCTCGCGGGAGGGCAGGCGGTCAGACCAGCGGTTTTCGGCGGGCGAAGCCGAAGCCGTGATTTTGTCAAGGTTCATGACCGGCTTGCTCAGCACGTTGAGAACGGGGTTGTTATAGAGCATTTCCATCATGCTGCTGACCGTGAAGGAACGGCCGAAGCCCGCGGTGAGCTGCACAAACAGCTTGGCGCCGGTCTTGTGGAATTCGGGCATCCACTTGGCGAGATCCTTGTACATTTTGTTGTTCTTATCGAGCCACTGACCCATGATGGGGTTATAGAGCGGCTGGCAGCCGGGGAGCACAAGGCCGCAGTTGTTTTTGGCGACTTCCATAATGAACTTTGCGCCGTCCTTGTCGAAATGGTTGATCTCCATCCACCCGAACAGGTCGGTGCCGCCCATGCTGGTGAGCACGATGCGGTTTTTGATTTCACACTTTCCGATTTTCCACGGTGTGAATAAGGGCTGTAATTTCTGATCCATATCCTGACCTCCTGCATATCATATGTGAATTGTTATCAATGCCAATGCCTGCCAAAGCAGAAACATCCGTATAGAATATTACCACAAAAGGCAGGGTATCGTCAAGTGTTCCGTGATAAACGCCGCGTCCGTTCTGCACGCGGTAAAATGATCAAACCAACCAAACGAAACGCGCGGACTTCGACCGGGAAAAGCTGTGCGGGCTGACGAAAAATGCTGCGGCGCGATCCGCGGCCTGAATGATGCGGGATTGCTGTTATTTCACAAGGAACAGCTCCAGCACCAGCACCAGAATGCAGCAGGCGGCCGAAACCTTGAACAGCCCTGCGCCGAACCACGCCAGCACAATGCCCAGCGCCAGCGCCGCCGCGCCCGCAAGGGGCGAACGGGTGGCGTCCATAATGGCGGGGAATGTCATAACGGCGAGGGTGACGTAGGGGATGTAATAGAGCAGCGAACGCACAAAACGGTTTTTGATTTTTTTGCGGATGAGCGTGAGCGGCAGCACGCGAATGGCAAAGGTGACCAGCGCCATGATGAGGATATAGATATAAACATTATGCTTCATCGTCCGCTTCCTCCTTCACCGGGAACAGCGCCGCAGCCGCAGCCGAAATGACGAGCGTGAGCACAATGGTTTTGGTGCCGTCGGAAACGTTTGCCAGCAGCGGCAGGCGCGAAGCCAGAAAGCTCAGGGCAAACCCGATCAGAACAAAAACGCCGACGATCTTATTCTGCCGCGCGGGCGGGATGATGATGGCCAGGAACATGCCGTAAAGCGCCACGCTCAGCGCGCTGACCAGAAACGCGGGCAGCAGATTGCCGGCGATGATGCCCAGCGCCGTGCCGACCGCCCAGCAGGGGGCGGCAAACAGCACCGCGCCATAGGTGTAAACCGGGTCAAACTCCCTGCGGGCGATGGTGATGCCGAAAAATTCGTCGGTAATGTAAAAGCCAAGCAAAAAGCGGTGGCGCAGGGGCGTGTCGGGCGTGATCTTCTGGCTGAGCGCGCAGCTCATCAAAAAGTAACGCGCGTTCGCCACCAGCGTCATGATCGCGGCAGCGAGATAGGTCGCGTTTTCTTCAATGAATTTGAAGCCGGCGTACTCTCCGGCGGAGGCGTTGATCAGCGCGCTGGTCAAAAAGCCCTGAAAGGCAGTCAGCCCGGCGCGCCTGGCGGCAATGCCCAGCGAAAACGCAACGGCAAAATAGCCCAGCCCGATGGGCACGCCGTCGCGCAGACCCTGCTGCAGCGGTGAACTGCTTTTTCTCTTTTCTTTCATCATCGTTTCTGCATCCTCTGAAAAGTTCAAGGAACAGATTACAACATTTGCCGCATTTCGTCAAGGCGTGAAAAGAAGAAAGGCAGAAGAAACAAAATGACAAATTGTGTATTTCATTCGCCAAATTGTACATTTCATTCGCCAGCCGGTTGATTTTTTTGCAGTTCTTTGCTACAATAGCGGTAACAAAACCAATGAGGAGTGCGAACGCAATGAAAAAAAGAATCATCGCCCTTGTGCTTTGCCTGACGGTGGCAGTTGCCTTTGTGCCCGCCGCCCTTGCCCAACCGGCTGAGGAACAGGCGCCCGACACGCTCGGCATTCAAAGCCAGCTCCAAGGCGAAGACGCGCCCATCGTGTTTGTTACCGGCATCGGCCAGACCCACTCTTACGTGCTGGATGACAAAGGCGACAACGTGCTGGAATACAACGGTCAGGAATACCGTTACAGCGAAAAAAAGAACCTGTTCATCTGGGATACCAACGCCGTGCTGAACCACATTCTCACCAACCCCAAATCTCTGTTCAACACGGTGGCCACTGCCGCGCAGCTCGTCGCTTCGCTGCTCACCGGCCAGTTCCTGCTCCGTTCTGCCAACCTGCATCAGCTGGCAGCCGACCTGCTTTATCTGAACATCGTCGATGAAAACAACAAGCTGCCCTCCAATATTCTGACGCCGATCTATAATTATCCGCTGTCCGAATACAGCGAATATGAGCTGGATCGCTTCTACGGCACCGTGCCCGCCAAGGAACAGCTTGCGGAATACGGCAACGAAAAGGTGTTCGTTTACAACTTTGCGCCTTTCGGCAGCATGATGAACACCGTTTCCGGTCTGAACGATTTCATCAATAATGTCGTTCAAAAATACTACCCCGATCAAAAGGTCATCCTCATGCCCATGAGCATGGGCGCCTCGGTGGTGCGCAACTATCTGGCCAATTACAGCAAACAGCAGGATGTGAAAAAGGTCGTGAGCATCGTCGGCTGCTGGAACGGCAGCAAGGTCTTCACCGATCTGGTCGAGCAGCGCTACGCCGACAATTCCGCCGAAATGTTCTACACCGATCTGTTCAGCAGCATGATCGGTTCCCCGGCGGGCGACCTTATCGAGATCTTCCTTCACTGCTATCAGAAAAAATTCCTCACCCGTCTGGTCGACGAGCTGCTCACCGCCGTGTGCGATGAATTTGTTATGAAAACCCCGACCATGATGGCCATGATCCCGGCGGACGATTACCCCCGCGTTCGCGAGCGCTATCTCACCCGCCCGGGTTATGAGCGTGTTCTCGTTGAAGCCGACCGCAACTATCAATCGCAGCTCGAGCTGCCCGATATGCTCCAAAAGCTCAACAAAGAACAGGGCATAGAGTTCTACTTTATCTGCGCCTATAACCTTGGCTTCGGCGAAGTCACCAACGATTACAACATCTTCAAGTTCCTCTATTCCTCCGCCCGCGTCAATTCCGATGAGATCATTCAGATCGAATCCACCACTGTGGGCGCAACCGCGCTGCCTGTCGGCTATCAGTTCCCGCAAAGCTATATCGACGCGTGCAAGACCCCGCAGTATATCGACCCGACCAAATCCGTCGACCTGTCCACGGCCGCGTTCCCGAGCCACTGCTGGCTGTTCAGCAAGCAGAAGCATGAGCTGGAATGGAACAACACCGCGCTGAAGCTGGCGTTTGCGCTGGCCAAAGGCGAAGTGACCGACGTGGCCGACTGCCCGGATGTGTTCCCGCAGTTCAACGAAGGGCGCAACCTCAAGGATTTAAGACGCGACTATCTGCCGCAGATGGAAGAATTCATTGAAAAGTATGACGGCAGCGGCCAATACGCCGACGAGGTGGCAAAAGCACGCGATTATATCACGCAGGCCGAAACCATGATGGACTGCACGCTCAACAACATGAAAAAGGACAACGCGCTCATCGACGAAATCGCAGCGTTCTGCCATGAGCTTTATGTGCTCGAAAACGGCGAAGAGCCGGAAGCCAAACCGACCTTCGGCGATAAAATCACGCCCTATATTCAGGACGCCAACCACAAGATCTACGGCGTGTTCGGCACCGGCGGTTTTCTGGAAAAGCTGTTCGGATAAGAACAAATAAGCAAAAGAAGAATCCTTCATCGACCTGTTCGGTTCGGTGAAGGATTCTTTTTTTCAGGATGTTGCCGCATCGTTTACGTGCGCGGACTGCGCAGCGGAATATGCTTGGTTCAGACGGTCTGAGCGTTATTTCATCAGATCGGTGTATTGGTAAACTCTGACGTAATCGACCACGAATTCCGCGGGAAGCTGACCGTCCTTGTTGTTCCTGATGTTGCCCGACCAGCCGTGAACCGGTTCGCTGGCAACGCCGTCGACCTCAACGGAAAGCATCATATATTCCGGCACCTGAGAAACGCCGCCGGCTTTGCTGCGGCCGGTTTCCACGCCGTTGATGTAGAAAATGTATTCATCCTTGTTCCATTCCAGGCCGTAGGTGTTGAATTCCTCATAAGGATTGTTTGCCTTGGCAATGGTCACATTGCGGTATTTGGTTTGGAAGCTGTAGCCGCCCCAATGCAGGTTGGAGGTGACCATGCTGTTGTCGCGTCCGTTCTTGCCGCGGTACCAGTGGGGCGACTCAAAAATATCGATCTCGGTGCCGTTCGTGCCGGGGTTGCCGTCCTTGCCCACGTTTTTGTTCATGAGCCAGAAAGCCGACCACAGCCCTTCGGCGGCAGGCAGCTTGCAGCGGCATTCAAAGTAGCCGTAGGTTTGCTCAAACAGCTGCTTATCGGAAGCAATGCAGGCGCTGTAATAACCGGGACCGTATGCGCCGTCTTCCTTGTAGTCCGTTTTGATCACGAGGTTGCCGTCGCGCAGCTCAACCTGACCGGCGTCCCAGTAGCCACCGCGCCGCGGGCCCTGATCGTGGTGGTTCCACACGCGCCCGTTCAGCGTGTCGCCGTCAAATTCGTCGTTGAGCACGAGCGTAAACCTGGACAGATCAACCTTGTTGTCGGTCTTCGGCTTCCACGGGTAGCGCACAAGCAGCAGCCCGCGGTTGACCGCGTCAATGACATAATTGGCAAACTTTTCAACCGCCGTTTTGACGTTCTCCGGCAGGTCAAGTGTGGAATTGCCTTTTGCCTGTGCGGTGAACGGAACCGCAACCGTGAACAGCAGCGCGCAGCACAACAGCAGCGCAAGAATCCGTTTTTTCATGAAACGATCCTCCTGAGTTATATTTTGTAAAATTGCTTGTACCATTGGGCGAAGGCGCGCAAACCGTCCCGCAGCGGGGTCGACGGGCGGAAGCCGTAATCCCGCTCCAGCGGCGCCGTGTCGGCAAAGGTAACGGGTACGTCGCCGGGCTGCATGGGAACGAGCCGCTTGTGGCTTTCAAAATCGTAATCCGGCGGCAGAACGCCTGCCGCGAGCAGCTCCTGCTGCAAAATGTCGACAAAGTCGAGCAGGTTTTCGGGGTGGCTGTTGCCGATGTTGTAAACCTGCGCCGGGGGCAGCGGCAGCCCGTCCTCGCCGGTCTTGCGTTCCGGCGCGCCGCGCATCACACGGTAAACGCCCTCGACAATATCGTCAACAAAGGTGAAGTCGCGCCGGCAGTTGCCGTAATTGAAAATTTCAATGGTCTCGCCGCGGCGCAGCTTGTTGGTGAAGCCGAAATAGGCCATATCCGGCCGTCCGGCGGGGCCGTAAACGGTGAAAAAGCGCAGGCCGGTGCAGGGGATCTGATAAAGCTTCGCGTAGGAATGCGCCAAAAGCTCATTGCTCTTTTTGGTGGCGGCGTAAAGCGAAACGGGCGAATCGGTTTTATCCTCGGTCGAATAGGGGATTTTGGCGTTGCTGCCGTAAACGGAAGAACTCGAGGCGTAAACCAGATGCTCCACGCCCGGCCGCCCGTTGTCGTAAGAATGGCGGCAGCATTCCAGAATGTTGTAAAACCCGATCAGGTTGGATTCGATATAAATATCGGGGTTGGTGATGCTGTAGCGCACGCCCGCCTGCGCGGCCAGATTGACCACCACGGCAAAATCGTGCTGCGCAAACAGCTCCTGCATAAACACCTTGTCGGCAATGTTTGCCCGAAGAAAACGGAAATCGCCGCTGAGCTTTTGCAGCTCCCGCAAACGGTATTCTTTCAGGGAAACGTCATAATAATCGTTCATGCTGTCAACGCCAACGATCGTAAGACCCGGTTCGCGCTTGAGCAGCTCACGGCAAAGCGCCGCGCCGATGAATCCGGCGGCGCCGGTGACCAGAACGGTTTTGTTTTTTAAAT
>CADBPL010000058.1 GCA_902796535.1 Oscillospiraceae bacterium | reverse complement strand
TTCGCGATCTGTTTGACCGGGTCGTGACCTGTTACGCGGGCCGCAGCAGCGTGGCCGAACGCAGCGGAAACGATTATGTGATCCACAGCGTCGATGATCTGGGCGCCGACGTTGCCGCGCTTGCAACGGCATTGCTCGCCCGGGGGCTTCAGGGCGGGCACATCGGCTTGATCGGCGAAAACTCCTATGATTTTATCGTGGCTTTTTTTGCTGCGGTCTGCGTCGGTTCGGTGGCGGTGCCGCTGGATAAAGAGCTCAACCCGGGCGACCATGCCGCTTTGCTCGCACGTGCCGACGCGTCGGTGCTTTTCTGCGGCGAAAAATACCGCAGCGATCTGTTTGCCGACGCCGGGCTGAAGGTCTTTTCCCTTTCCCGCCGCGCCGATGAGCCGGACAGCCTCGGCGCGTTGATCGGGCAGGGGAACCGGCTGCTGGCTGAGGGCGATTCATCTTTTGGCAGCGTTCAGGTCGATCCGACCGCCCCGGCGGTCATCATTTTCACCTCCGGCACCACCGGCGCAAACAAGGGCGTCGTGCTCAGCCACCGGAACCTGATCGCCAACGTGGAGGGCTTGCTCGAACGGATGCCGCAGGTGGAGCGCGCCATGTGCGTGCTGCCGATGAACCACATTTACGAGCTGGCGTGCGGCGTGCTGCCGTTCCTTTATGCCGGCACGCTTTACTGCATTAACGACTCCCTGCGCAACTTTTTCGCAAATATGCGGGCGTTTTGCCCCGGTCACATCACCGTGGTGCCGTCGTTCCTTGACAGCATTTACAATGCCGTGGTCACATCCCTGCGCAAGGCGGGGCTGCTGGAGGACGTTCAGAACCGGATCGCCGAAAGCGACGCGCTGCGCTCGTGCGGCGTCGACCGCCGCCGTGAGATTTTCGCGGATGTGGAAGAGCAGTTCGGCTGCCCGTTCCCGCACCTTGGCTGCGGCGGCGCACCGGTCAACGCCGAGCACGTGCGCTTTCTCAACGACATTGGCTTTGAGATCTACCTCGGCTACGGGCTGAGCGAAACGTCGCCCATTGCGGCGATGAGCACCGACGCGCGCAAGAGCAGCGTTTCCGTGGGCGTGCCGTTCCGGCAGACCGAGCTGCGCATCGATTCGCCCGACGCGGACGGCAACGGAGAAATCTGGGTGCGCGGCGCCAATGTGACGGACGGTTATTATAAAGACCGACAGGCGGACGAGGTGTCTTTTGAAAACGGCTGGTTCAAAACCGGCGATTACGGCCGCATCGGCGACGAGGGCGAATTGTATATCACCGGGCGCAAGAAAAACCTGATCATACTCGAAAACGGCAAAAACGTTTTCCCCGAGGAGATCGAGCTGTTCTTCTGCGAAAACTGTGAGCTTTGCTCGGAGGCTGTGGTGCTTGAGACCCGCTCCGGCGCTGCGGGCAAAAGCGTGCTCGCCGCGGTGATCGCCGTGGATGAAATGCACTTTGACCCGGCGACCGCCGCCGAAGCCGAACGCCGGATCGCGGCGCTGAATCAAACGCTGCCCGGTTACAAGCGCGTGAAGGATATTCTTGTTGTCGGTCACCCGATGCCCAAAAACAGCACCAAAAAGGTGCTGCGCGACCTTGTGGCGCAGGAATATGAACAGGCAAAAAAGGAAGAAAATGAAACGTTACAGAAGGAGTAAGGATACAGTATGTTGGAAAAAATTAAAACGGTTCTCTCAGATTTCACCGACGCCGATCTTTCCGGCGTGACGGAGCAGACGGACATCCAGTATGAGCTGGGCTTTGATTCGCTGCAGATCATGAACCTTGCCGTGGAGCTTGAGCAGGAATTCGACGTCAACATTTCCGATGAAGACGCCGCCGCGATCGTTACCGTGGCGGATATCGTCCGCCTTGTGGCGTAAAGGAGCGGGAGAAAACAGGATGCTTGATTCGTTGTTCGCTTCCTTTGCCAGGCGCCAGCTGACCTCGTTGCATGAGCTGCTTTCGCTGCCCGCCGTGTTCCTGCGGCTGCTCGGCGGCGGAGCGGTTCGGCGCGCGTTTGCGCTTGTGCTCACGTTGTTTCAGCTGATCGGCGCGGTGTGTTTTGACGCGCCGGTCACGCCGTATAAAGATCAGATCGACATGAGCCGCTTTGAGCTGGTGTGGAGCGATGAATTCGACCACGGCTTTGACCCTTCGATCTGGCAGGGGCACTACGTCTACGGCGCGGCCGACACCCAACTGCGCGACACGGCGTGGTGGAACCGCGATCAGGTCAGCTTCACCGAGGATGGGATGCTGCAGCTCACGGTTGAATACAAAGAAAACGGCCCGAAGGGAGCGGGCTATTATTCCTACGGGATGGAAACGAACCCAAACAAGAATTATTCCGGCGACCACAAGGGCTATGAGCAACTGTACGGCTATTTTGAAATTCGCTGCAAAATGCCAAAGGGCAGGGGGCTGAACCCGGCCTTCTGGCTGTTGACCGACGGCATGTGGGCCGACGATACGGACGGCGGCCTGACCGGTGCGGAGGTGGACGTGTTTGAAACGAAAATGGATCAGGATGAAAAGAGCCTGTATCACAATGCCGTTTTTCACACCATCCACGTTGACAGCTATGAGGAAAGCCACCGCAGCGAGCATCAGGGCTTTTATTACGGCCGCGACATTTACAACGAGTTCAACACCTACGGTGTGGAATGGAACGAAAACGAGTATATTTTCTACATCAACGGCGTCGAAACGGCGCGCACCTCCTTCGGCGGCGTGTGCCGCGTGCCGCTTTATCTTATCATATCCGTCGGCGTGGATGAAAACATCGCGCAGAATGAGTATTTGCCCGCCGTCATGACCGTGGATTACGTTCGGTGTTATCAGTATAAATAAAAGCACTTGCTATAAACTGACCCGCACTTCGATCGAACCATCGACCGTTGTGCGTTTTTTATTGCCCGGCACTTCCTCGTTCCGCACGTTGTCACCCTCTCAGTCACTCGGTGACAGCTCGTTTTTCCCCTCTCAGTCACTTCGTGACAGCTCTCCCGGTGGGAGAGCCAAGAGCCTACTTTTTTCTCACGATCTAAAGGCACACTTCTTGCCTCGCCCTATGGGAGAGGTGTCGCCGCCAAAGGCGGCGACGGAGAGGGCAAAAGTGAGCGGAACGCAGGAATTACCAACCGCCATAATACAAAACTGCTGTGTCACATTAACCGAACGAAAAAACCCGCACAATGGTCGATGGTTCGATCACTGTGCGGGTCATTTTGTAGGGAACGCCGCCCCCGGCGTTCCCAACGAATATATCGCACGTGTCCGGTCAACTGTTGATAGGAATTTGCTCTCATATAAAAATATCTGACGGATAACAACTCCCTCAGTCGGCTGCGCCGACAGCTCTCTCAAGGAGGGAGCCAAAAGGCC
>CADBPL010000057.1 GCA_902796535.1 Oscillospiraceae bacterium | reverse complement strand
CTTTCGGTGACGATGGATTCCAAAGTCTGATTGTCGATCTCGATCTCCGGGAGAACGGACGTGCCGAAGAAACGCCTGACACAGCTTTTGTGCCATCCGGTGCCGTCATCTGTTTTTAACGGTTTCCCGCAGCATAAACAATTCATTCGCGCTCCTCCCTGATCTGAACATTTCCGATCGCGTCTTTACACGCTACGAGCAGAAGCCCGAACCGGTCGTCACGGCTGATTTTCCAGTTGCGGGTGACGACGCTTAGGAGCCAGCCTTCGGGGATCAGACCGTCAAAAAACGAAAAAAGAGTTTTTGATTTATAGGGCTCATCCGAAAGCGGAAGCGTCAGGGAAACAGGGCTTGCGTTTTCCGACGCGAGCCAGTCGGGGTCATAGGCGAAGGAATACCCTTCATCTGTTTCGGAAAGAATGCCTGCAAAATTGCCGCGTACATAGACATAAGCCGTGCGGAAAGCGCTCATGATTCATTGTCCTTTCTCTCGATCTTTCCGGGCACGGCTTCCATATTAAACATGGCGAGAGCGGCATTGACCTTATCCATCCGGACAGTTTCCTTGCCCTGCTCCAGTTCACGCACAAAACGAAGCCCGAGACCGGAGCGGGCGGCAAATTCTTCCTGCGTCAGCCCCGCGGCGCGCCGGTTTTTCTTGATATATTCTGCAATCCTGTTCATAAAAAAGATCCTCTCTGCTATTCTATGAACATAATACACCCATTAGGGTATAATGTCAAGTTAAAAACCGCATTTATACACCCGATCAGGTATATATTTGTCGATGCCGCAAGAAATATACCATTTCGGGTGTACTTGCTACCCCAGGTATATCACCCGTTCCGAGCCCATTCCCCGACGGGCGAGGAACGGATATCATGAAAAGGAACCTGATTTGGTAGACAAATCAGGTTCCTTTCATGGTGCCGGTGACCGGGGTCGAACCGGTACGCTGTTGCCAGCGAGGGATTTTAAGTCCCTTGCGTCTGCCTATTCCGCCACACCGGCAAGCGTAAGCGAAACTACTCTATCAATATAACACGGAACGCGGTCAAAGTCAAACATAATTTACGGCTGAAGTCAATATTCGCTGCCGTCGTAATGATAACCGACCACAGGAAAGACCTCTTTGACGGTCTTCTCGGGCGTAATGGTAAAAATACGGGTGCAGTCGCCCGCAAAAAACACGTTGGCCAAATCGTTATACCGGCACAGCACGGCAAAGTTTTCCTTCTGGCTGCGCTCGTTGATATAACGGCACTGCGGCATGAGCACCTTTTCGGCCTTGATGAACGCATAGATCTCCTCGACCTTGTTGATGCCGTGGTGCGCCGCCTGCAAATAAGTGCAGCTTAAGCCCCGGTTTTGATAATTGCGGCGGAGCGCTTCGCCGTTGCGCGTTTCACTGTCGCCCAGCAGCAAAAGGGACTGCCCCTCGAACATGATCTTCAGCACCGTGGTGGTTTCGTTCATGCCGCGGTAAAGGTGCGTTTCGTCGTAGGCGTCGGGCAAAATATCCTCATGCGCCGTCACCACCTCAAACTGCGCGTTCGAGAGCGCAAACCGCTGACCGGCGTGCAGCTTTTTGAACAGAACCGCGGGGTAATATTCGCGCAGCCGCGTTTTCATGCGGTCGGTGCAGGCGTTGTCATAATCCAGCAGTGTTTTGGAGGTGAAATTGAACATCACGCGGCGCACATCGAACAGCTCGTGATGAAACCGGATCAGTTTGGAAAACACGTCCATATGGTCGTTGTGGTTGTGGGTGCAGAACCACGCCGCGATCACGATTTTTTCACCGTCTGCCGTGCCGGTCATATGGCGCAGGCAGCGGATCAATTCATCCATCGCCGCGTCGGTCGCCTGCTCATATTCGCCGCCGTCGATCAGAACAACGGAATTGTCGTGCAGCCGCAGCGCGTAACACATGCCGCAGTCGCAGGTCGTGCCGCTGTCCATGGTGTTGTAATACAGGCCGAACTGCATCAGCGCCGTGTCCGCCCGTTTTTCGGGCAGCCCGGACGCGCAGAACACCGGCAGGCGGCAGGAGGAGCGATCCAGAAGGATGCGGGCGCGCCGCTGCGCAAAAGAATAATAGGTATAGACGATCTGACGGTTCTTTTCATCATAGTATTCCCGGCAAAGCAGGTCGTCGTTATCGTCCGCATTATCGAGCGTCAGGCCGCTTTGCGCCAGGGCCGCGCAAAAGCGCAGAAATTCCTCGGCGGTCGTGCCGTCGATGCATTTCAAAAACGAATCCTCCGCCGAGCCGGCCGCGGTTTCAACGGCAAGGCCGGCGCCGCAGTTAAAAACCGGTTCCGCGGCGGTTCCGCCCTCATAGGGCGGCAAGGATTCAAAAAGGTCACGTTCGGCTGTTGTCATTTGCTGCTGTGCACCTCGGTTCAGGAAAAATATCGGTCACCGTCAGGTCGTTTCCGTCAACGGAAAAACAAACGGTGTGGCTGCCAAAGGTCATTTTGTAAACGCGTTCGGGGTCGTGCTGGTAGGACGGCCGCGGATCGCACCGCAGGGCGCCGAGCAACGCGCCGCGTTTGGCCGGCTCGATCAGCCCGAGCAGCTGCGCGGGGCAATTGACCCGCAGGGAATAGTCGGCCGGATCAACGGAAAACCCGTCGGCCGCATCGGGGCAACAATCGGCATAGGGCACGTAGGGCTTGATATCAAAAACCGGTGTGCCGTTCATGAGATCGGCGCCGGAAACCACCAGCACCGAACCGTTTTCAGCGGTTTTTTTCACTTCGCACAGCTTCACGCACGAAAGCCCGAGCGAATTGGGGCGAAACGGCGAGCGGCTGGCGAACACGCCCACGCGCGTGTTGCCGCCCAATCGCGGCGGCCGCACGGTCGGCGACCAGCCGCCGCGCACGGCTTCGGAAAACTGCCAGATCAGCCAGAGATGAGAAAAGCCCTCGATCCCCCGCAGCGCCTCGTCGTTGCGGTATTCCGGTTCAAAAATGATGCGCGAAAGCTGCTCCGGCACGATGCCGCTCTGGCGCGGAATGCCGAATTTCTCGCGGTAATCGTTCTCAATATGCGCAATCGGCCGAATCAAAAAGGCTTTGTCCATTCTGTTCCTCCGCGTGCCTTGCCGCTCGTTCGGCAAAAATCGTTAAGGCAGCGCCGTAATTCGTGCAGTGTTGCCTTTATTTTATCATATTTTCTGTTGAATGAAAAGGCAAAAACACAGTTTTTTCAGAAAAAACAGAACAGATTCCCGTGGGACAGCTTCTTATTTTTCTTTTGAATAAATTGTGAACGTATAAACATATCATTCACCTTTATTTTCTCTAATTTCGCCGAGCACGCGCAAAACTCCCGTAATCTTTATTATTTGTTAATTATTCTGTGATTATTTCGTAACTTTTCATCTTTATATTGTTAACAACACGTTAAGGAGGAGTTAATAAATGAAAAAGATCGTATCCATTCTTCTGTCGCTTGTGATCGGCCTGAGCTGCGTGCAGGCGGCGCTCGCGGCATCCACACCATCCGCCATTGACTGCTTCTGCCTGAAAACCGAAGCGGGCCGGTACTGTTTTGTGGTGACCTATGACGGCCGCTTCACGCAGCCCGGCACGATCCCGGAGGTCGTCGCGACCTATCCCGGTGGCAGCACACCCCTGACGTCTGATGAAATCCTGATGCAGGTTTTGGAGCATGAAGGCACGGTTTACCCGCAGCTTTTCATCCCGTTTGACGAACCGTTCGGCGGAACCAACCCGGTCAGCACGCTGAACATCGGAGCCGGCGCTTTTCTGGATGAAAGCGGCAGCCCGACGGCAGAAGCCTCGTTCGACGTCACATGGAATGATTTCAACCACCCCGAACAATATGACGTCCGGTGGAGATGCTCCGAAAAGCAGGATATTACCGACGGTCATACTTACCTCGCATTCGGCGACGACAAGCCGGTCATGACCGTTTTTGACGGCGTTACGGAAAAATACCGTGACGTTTGGGCTGCCGCAAGCCGCATTTATCTCGGGGAAGAAAGAACGGCAGCCGCGCAGGAATTCACCCTGCCCGCCTCGTTTGACGAAATCAAGGTGGTCTGCGAGCTCAACGAGCTGGTTCGCGATGAATACACCTTCAACGGTCAGTGCGACAG
>CADBPL010000056.1 GCA_902796535.1 Oscillospiraceae bacterium | reverse complement strand
GTGAGCAACGCTCTGACAGCGGCCGAGACAAAAAAGCGTGAAGCGATTCTCGAGGCCAAGGACGAGATCCACAAAGAACGCGTGGAGCACGAAAAAGAGATCAAGGAACGGCGCAACGAGGTGCAGCGGCAGGAACGCCGCCTGATCCAGAAGGAAGAGAATCTGGATAAGCGCACCGAGTCGCTGGAAAAGAAAGAAGAAAACCTTGCCAAAAAGACCAAAACCATCGACACGAAGTTGGAAGAGGTTGAGGCGCTGAAAAAGAGTCAGTTCGATATGCTGGAGAAAATCTCCGGACTGACCAGAGATCAGGCGAAGAACTATCTGCTGCAGAACCTCGAAGGGGAGCTGGATCACGAAAAGGCTCTCAAAATCATGGAGGTTGAGCAACGCACCAAGGAAGACGCCGACCGCATCGCGAAGGAGATCGTGGTGAACGCGATCCAGCGCTGCGCGGCCGACAGTGTCGCGGAATCCACCGTTTCGGTTGTGGATCTGCCCAACGACGAAATGAAGGGCCGCATCATCGGCAGAGAAGGCCGGAACATCCGCACGCTCGAAAGCGTGACCGGCGTGGATCTGATCATCGACGATACGCCCGAAACCATCACGGTATCCAGCTTCGATCCGGTCCGCCGCGAGGTTGCGCGGCTCACCATCGAAAAGCTGATTTCCGACGGCCGCATCCATCCCGCCCGCATCGAGGAGATGTATGAAAAGGCAAAAAAGGAAGTGGACGTTTCCATCAAGCAGGCGGGCGAACGCGCGGTGATCGAAGCGGGCGTCAACGGTATCAACGGCGAGCTCGTGAAGCTCCTCGGACGGCTGAAATACCGCACCAGCTACGGTCAGAACGTGCTGAACCATTCGCTGGAGGTTTCTTATCTGGCCGGGCTGATGGCTGCCGAGATCGGCGCCGACGTCAAACAGGCCAAGCGCGCCGGTTTGCTGCACGATATCGGCAAGGCGCTTGACCATGAGCTGGACGGTTCCCACATTGAATTAGGTGTGGAATACGCCCGCAAATATAAAGAAAACGAAAAGATCGTCCACGCCATTGCGGCGCACCACGGCGATATTGAAGCTAAAACCGTGGTTGCCTGCCTTGTTCAAGCGGCGGATGCGATCTCGGCGGCACGTCCCGGTTCCCGCCGTGAAAACGTTCAGAACTATATCAAGCGCCTTGAAAAGCTCGAGGAGCTTACCGGTTCGTTCAACGGCGTGGAGCGTTCCTTCGCCATTCAGGCGGGCCGTGAGGTTCGCATCATGGTCAAGCCCGAAGTCATCACCGATGACAAAATGCCCCTGCTCGCCCACGACATCGTCAAAAAAATCGAGGAAGAGCTGGAGTATCCGGGGCAGATCAAGGTCAACATCATTCGCGAAAACCGCGCTACCGATTACGCGAAATAATAGCGGCGTCGTACCGTTCACAGCCTGACCAAAAAACAGCTTTAAGAAAGCCGAGATTCACTTCAAACGGTGAGTCTCGGCTTTTAAAATAAAGATATTGACAGAACTTTTGATGATTTTTGAAATCACAGTGGCATTTTCAATTGGTATCAATTGGTATATGTTAAAATGCTTATGTGATATTTTGTTTACCGGAAAGGAAATGATACCACAAAAAAGACTGCATCCCACGGTAAAGTGAGGTTGCAGTCTTTCTTTTTTTCAGCTTTTTACAGCCCTTGTTTTAAACAGTCTGCCTGTTCGTTTAAGCTGCTGCCGTTGCTGACGTTGCTGCCGACATGATGAGCGAAAGGAACGTGACGGTGAAATTCCAGCTCCACTTGAACAGATCGAAGCAAAGCTGCAGGATGTTTGCAAGGGCTTGATCGGGTGTGTCGGGTGTGTCAGGTGTGTCAGGCGTGTCAGGTGTGCCGGGTGTGTCGGGCGTGTCAGGTGTGTCGGGCACGGTAGGCTGCTCAGGCACTTCAGGGGTGGTGGGCTGTTCGGGTTCTTCCGCTCGGGCAGCCCAATTGACATAGCAGAAGTTCAGATCAACATAGGTTGAGCTCGCGCCGTAGTAGCTTCCGTTCCCCGCGCTGGAGAACTGCCACAATTCACACGACGCAGGCTTCTTGCTGGAATAGGCGGTTTCATTCTGGAACGTATAGGTTTGGGGCTGCTCACAGGTCCATCGTGCGATCCACCAGGAATAGCTTTGCAGTCTGGACGGGTTCATATATCTGTCAAGATAGGAGCGCGACGTGTAGAACCCCGGTCTGTATCCGGCAGCGCGGAACATTTCAAGCTCGATGATCATCAGATCGGTCAGGAGTGTTTTGCCCAGCGCCAGCACTTTTTTGTATTCCACGTCAAGGAAAAGCGGAAGGTCTAAAGCTCTGCCGCCCAAAGCGTTCAGCGTGCTCTGCGCTTCGAGCCTTGCCTCATATTCATTTTCCGCATACATATAAACGTAAGCGCCCACGGCAATGCCGTTGCTGACAGCGCCGGCATAGTTCTGGTCAAAACATTCATCCTTCCGGTTGCAATAACACCTCAGCAAGGCAAAGTCGACGCCTCTTGCTTTTGCCGTGCTCCAGTTGATGCTGCCGTTGTGCTTGGAAACGTCGAGCCCGCAATACGGCGGACAGTTAGCCGCGCTCGCCTGAAACCCGCCGAACTCCGCACAGGTAAGAATCCCGAGCATGAGCAGGACGCTCAGCGTTGCTGAAAGCAGTTTTTTCATCCGACCTTTCAT
>CADBPL010000055.1 GCA_902796535.1 Oscillospiraceae bacterium | reverse complement strand
TGGTGTATTAACGAGTATTTTTGTGATATATGGCGGAAAATACTCCGTCAAGATGTGCGCCTGCGATTTAATCAGTGGTTACCTAAACAAAGCATAAAGGAGAGAGTCATATGCCAGCCGTATTCCCCGTTCTGACCACCCATCCGTGCATTAAAAAACGGCCGCAGCCGATCATGACGGCCGCAGACCTGCCTTACCCGTGTTCGCTGGTGTTCAACGCCGGTGTGATCCCCTACCGCGGCGAATACGTGATGATCTTTCGCAACGATTACGGCACCACGCAGGCGCTGTATGAAACCCAAAACAAAAAATTTGCCGGCACGAGCGTTGGCGTCGCCCGCAGCAAAAACGGCGTTGACGGCTGGGTGTTTGACCCCGAACCGCTCGTTGACAGCAGCGACCCGCACAAAGACCCGGAGCTGAAGCGGTATTATGACCCGCGCATTGTGCAGATCGAGGGCAGGCTTTACCTCTGCCTTGCCACCGACACCCGCCACGGCATCTGCGGCACCATTGCGCAGCTGGACGATGATCTGAAGTCGTTCACCGTGATCAGCGCCAGCGCGCCCGACAACCGCAACATGGTTTTGTTCCCCGAAAAAATCAACGGTGAATTTGTGCGGCTGGAACGCCCCATGCCCATTTACAGCCGCCACAACGAGCGGTTCGATATCTGGCTGTCGCGCTCGCCCGATTTAGTCTATTGGGGGCGCACCGGGCTTTTGCTCGGCACGGAGCGCGTGCCCTGGGTCAACGACAAAATCGGCCCCACCGCTTCGCCCGTCAAAACCAAAGCGGGCTGGCTGACGCTATTCCACGCCGTTGATATCGACGGCGCGCGCGGCAAAAACGGCTGGGAGCCGACGTGGAAAAAGCGCTACACAACGGGGCTGATGCTGCTTGATCTCAACGACCCGTCCAAGGTGCTCGCGATTTACGATAAGCCCCTGATCGCGCCCGACCTGCCGGTGGAGACCGACGAGGGCTTCCGCCAGAACGTGGTGTTCCCCTGCGGGATGATCCTGGAGGATTCCGGCGAGGTCAAAATCTATTACGGCGCGTCGGATACCTGCGTGTGCCTGGCCACCGCGCAGGTGGACGAGCTGCTGGCGCTGTTTGATGAAACGAAATAAGATCTGAGGAGAGGCGTTCCCATGCAGACGGTGAAACGAATCATGGCATATCTTTTGATCCTGCTGCTTTCTGCGGCTGCTGCGCCGTTTACCGGCCAGAAGGCGGCCGCGGATTTTCCGAAGGCGGCGAAGGCGGCCAAAACGCTGCTGCTCACCGACGTGCCGACGGACGGCTCTGCCGTGACGCTTGCCTCCATGCAGGGGCTGCTCGCCAACGTCAGCGATAAAAATTTGCTGTTCCGCGCCGAGAAATACCGGGAGTGGCTGCCCTTGACGGGGGCGGAGCCGGTCGATGCGCAGCCGGACGGTTCCAAGTGGGATCTTGCCGCGCTGCTCAAAGAATTTGCCGCGTTTTTTGACGGCTATCTTTTGTGCGATGAAGACAGCATTGCCGTTGCGCTCTCGCTGGCAAATCAAAAGAACAGCATCGTTGTGCTGCCCGATTTTGAGGCGGCGGCGCAGGCGGCCGGGCTGAACATGACGGCTGACGTGCGCGGCTGGAGCGACCTGCGGCTGCGGCTGCGGCCGGAATTTTACCGGCTCAGGCGCGACGTTGCGTTTGAACAGCCGGCGGCGCTTTGCCCGCGGCTGATGGATTACGCCGTGATGAGCGGCGCTTATGTGTGGTATGACGCCGCGGCCACCCGCGCGGAGCACACCAACGCGTTCCGCTTTTTGAACAACAACGCGCTTTTGTTCGGCTGGAACAACGATCTGGGCGAATATAAAACGATCGCTTCGGCTTCCGCCTTGAACGCCTGCCTGATCCCGGCGGATTGGGCGTGCAACCTTTCGGTTCTCAGCGGCTATGGCTGCGAACCCCTTCAGCAGAAAACGACCGTTTCCGCCGCCCCCGGCGGGCGCACCGTGTGCCTGTTGATGTCGGACGGCGACAACCTGCAATGGTTCGTCGGGTCCTATGAAGACAAGTCTCATTTCGGCTCGCCCGTGCGCGGGCGGTTCCCGTTTGCGTGGGGCGTTCCGGCCTCCGCCGCCGATCTTGCCGCGCCCTTGACGCAGATGTATTACGGCAAAATGAGCGAAAACGACGCGTTCGTGCTCTCGCTCAGCGGTCTGGGCTACACGTTCCCATCCAAATGGACAAGCCAAAGGGCGCTGCAACGCATGGCGCAGACCCTCGGGCAAAAAATGAAAGCGCTGGACACCCGCGAGCTGTTGGTGCTCGACGACGGAGGGTTTGAGTCCAAGGCGCTTGATACACTGATGGCCGGAACGCAGGCGAACGGCATTTTTTATATGGATTACAGCAATTACGCGGGGATGAAGGGGAAAATGCGCTTTGCCAACGGCAAGCCCATTGTTTCAGCCCGATACCAGCTCTGGAACGGGATGCCGGGCTGTTCGCCGGAGGAGGTCGCAGCGGCAGTCAACGCGCTGCCCGCCGACCCGAAAAACCCGGATTCCTACGTGTTCGTGATCGTTCACGCCTGGTCGGGTTTAAACGGCAGCGGCGAATTCACGCAGGGCGGCAACACCATGGCGGCGGTCGAGCGGCTGGTGGAGCAGCTGGATGAAAACACCCGGCTGGTCTCGCCCGCGCAGTTCATGGAGCGCATCACGGAAAACTGCGGTTAAGGCCTTTCGGCAAAAAACGGTTACAGGTTTCGCTCCAGATTGACCAGAAAGTCCTGAATATTCGTGACCATGCCCTTCACCGAAAGCGAGCCGCGGTCGTGGAGCTTGTTGACGGCGAATTCCGAAATATCCACGGAATAAATATACACCGGGCGGATCCCTTCCGCCGTTTCGCAATAGGAGGGCGTCATGTTGCCCGTGGCGATGGTGTGGAGCTGGGTGGCAAGGCAGATCACGGCGGTCGCCCTGCGCGTGTGCTCCCGCATGGCGTTCTGCGCCTCATACACGTTCCCGATCACCTCGGGCAGCGGGCCGTCATCGCGGATCGAGCCTGCCAGAACATAAGGCGTGTTCGTTGTTGTCAGCGCGTGCATGACGCCGGAATCCAGCCGGTATTCCTCCAGAAACCGCGCGATCGAACCCGCCCTGCGCACCAGATTGATGGTATGCAGGTGATTGTAATGGCCGTTTTCCACGTGCTTTTTGGTGTAAATATCCTGCCCCAGCCCGGTGTGCAGCAGCGCCGCCTCCAGGTCGTGCGTGGCGAGCGCGTTGCCCGCAAACAGGCAGTCGCAGTACCCTTTTCGGATCAGGCTCGTCATGGCGTTTCGGCTGTCGTGGTCGAAAACGCAGGCGGGTCCCAATACCCAAACGATATAGCCGTTGTCTTTGTCATGGCGGAGGATCTCGTAAAGCTGGTCGTATTCCTGCGAGAACGAGGTCTCACGCGAACGCCCCGTGCGGAAGGCAAAGGCAGCGTTTTTTTCTTCTTCCGGCGCCGCAAAGCAGTTCGCGTGCACATAAACCCCCGTGGAGCCGTCGTCTTTCCGGCCCACAACAACCTGATCGCCTGCCTTGACGCGGCGCGGCTCGGTGGCGGCCGGAACCCCGTTGCGGATCACAACGGCGCAGTCCATGCGGCTTTTATGCAGCATCACCCATTCGCCGTTGATCTTGAAATATTCGGGGTAGATCGTGGTCGCATAGAAGTTTTCCGGCAAAAAGCCGTCGCCCGCCGTTTCGGTTTTGACGTCCGGCGCGGCGCAAAGCGGCTCTTTTGAAAAGTCGGGGGCAACAAAAGCGGGGAACTGCATCAGATCACCTTTTTTCCATAATAATGCTTGCGTCTTAAAATATAGCATATCTTTTGCCTTTATGCAAGAAAAAACGCCGCGTAAAACGGCCGCGGCGCAGATGGATCGTTATCGGACAATTTCCGCCAGTCGCGGCGCAAGAGCGGTTGGGTCGAGCGAAGCAAGGCTGTGCGCGTCCGTACCGAGGCAGAAGTGTACGCCGAGCTCTCTTCCCAAATTGAAAAACCGCCTTGAAAAAGCGGGAAAACGCAGGAAGGAGGGCGTGTGAATCTCCCAGCTGCACTGCGCTTTTTCTCCCATTTCAAGAATGTCGCCGAGCTGCGCGTCTGAAATCGCGCTGAGCGTGGCGGCCTTTTCTTCTTCATTGAAAAAATTCATTTTCGTCGGCGAGAACGGGTGCGCAATGTGATCCGCCCGGCCGGTCCCAAACAGCGCCGTGAGCACGGCGAGGTTGTGCAGGGCGTAGCCGCGCGGGCTTCGATCCGCCGGCTGATCCCACGAGGCAAGGTGATAGTGAACGTGAGAATAGCTTGCAAAGTCGAGCGCCCTGTCCACTTCCTCAGGCTCCGCATATTTGCCGACGCCGTAGGCGGACAGCTCGGAACCGATCAAAACCCTGACCGGGGTCTGAACGGCGTTCATCCTTTTTTTCAATTCCCGATAAACGGCAAAGGTGTCGATATCGTCGCCCGGGTCGGAATGGTCGGTGATGACAAGGGTTTTCAGCCCGGCGCGCTGAGCTGCGCGCACCATCTCCTCCGGGATCATCTCCGGCTTTGCGCAGTTTGAAAAAACGGAATGTGTGTGGACGTTGTGCCTGACCAGTTCGCTGAAATCATAAGTCCGTTCCAGAATAAACATAAAAGAGCCTCGTAAGTCGTAATTTGTCGAGCTGAGGCACGAAGCTGATAGCCGATAGCTGATAGCCGATAGCCCGTGTCCCTGAAATCAATTTGCTATCCGCTATTTGCTATCCGCTATCCGCTCAAATCGGAATTTGTCCTTGACAAATTACGATTGCGCTCTTTCCAGCGCCGCTTCATACTGTGCGGCGATGTCGTCATAGCGGCTGTAGTTTTCCGCCTGAGCAAGCAGCTTTTTCGCGTCGAGATACGGCTTGGCCACGCGGTGATAGACCGAGTTTTTGTCGGTCGCTTCTTTCAGGCCTTTTTCGATCTGCTTGCGTTCGGCCTTGAGCTGCTTGAGCTGTTCCACCAGCGCGGTCACTTTGGCGCGGTCGCGGGCGTCTTTGGCCTCGTAATAAGCCTTGTAGGCGTTGTCGATGGCTTCATCCGTTTCGTCTTCGCGCTTGAACAGTTCGTCAAACGCGCTCTCGTCAAATTCCGTAATGCCGTTGGGGAAATGCTTTTTGGCCACGCGCTGGGCATAGAGGCAATCCCGAATGCGCTGGATCTCCGCTTTGCGGTATTCCTTCGCCTGCGGCGTATCGGTGGGCAGCACCCGCGCCTGCGCCAAATCGGCCCGGCTGACGGTGAAAATGTGGTCAAATCCGGCCGCGGCGATTTTTTCGGCCTCAGCCAGCTGCGCCTTGCCCTGCGGCGAAGTGAAGCGGTTCATTTCGTCAATGACGAAATGCGACACCTCGATCATGCGGTTGTGTTCCACCGCCTTTGCTTTCTCCTTGCGGCGCCGGCTGCCCGTGAACGACGCTTTGACCGT
>CADBPL010000054.1 GCA_902796535.1 Oscillospiraceae bacterium | reverse complement strand
CGCGACCACCATCTGGGAGGATTGGCTCAACCCCCGCTCCATGTGCCACCCCATGTTCGGCGCGCCGGTGCGTTATCTGTTTTATTACCTGCTCGGCATCCGTCAGGCAGACGGCGCGGCGGGGATGAAGCGATTTGTTCTTGACCCCAAAAACAGCGGCGCGGTCAGGCGCCTGAGGGGCAGCGTCAGAACGGCGCACGGCGACCTTGCCGTTGCGCTCGACTGGTCAGCGAAAGAAATGACCGTCGATGTACCGCAGCATACGGAAGTGTTTTACCATGGCGAACGGCTGAAGCCCGGCGTCAATCAAATAAAATTGTGAGGGGAACAACATGAAAAAAGCACTGTGTTTTTTGCTGACCGTCTGTCTGGCGGCCGCGGCGCTCGCTGTGCCTTCCGCTGCGCAGGAAGCGGCCGATCTGCGGCTTGCCGTCGCGTCCGATCTGCATTACAACGTGCCGGGCGAAAGCCTCATCCGCCTGACGGACGATCCGATCTTCTGGTACGCCAACCGCCGCTGCGCCATGGAGGATGAGAGCGGCTTCATCATCGACGAATTTCTCAATCAATGCGCCGAAAGCAGGCCGGATTACGTGCTCATTCCGGGCGATCTGGCCGATAACGGCCGCACCGTCGTGCAGGAGCATCTGGACGTGGCCGCCAAATTCCGCGCCTTTGAAGCAGCGACCGGCATTCCGGTTTTCGTGATCGACGGCAACCATGATCTGGGCGAAAACTGCGCCGTGACGCGCAAAGAGTTCAAAGAAATTTATGCCGATTTCGGCTACGACCTCGCGCTGGAAACGCGGGAGGAGGACTGCTCCTATACCGCGAATCTGGGCGAAAAATACCGCCTGATCGCGCTGGACAGCTGCGACCCGTCCGTTTCCACTGAGGACGGCATGAGCGCCGCGCTGGTGCGCTGGGTCAAAACGCAGGCCGACAGGGCAAAGGCCGACGGGCGTTATCCCGTTTTGATGATGCACCACAACCTGCTCGAGCATATGCCGATCCAGCGCCTGATCAACCGCAACTTCATCGTGCGCTTCCACAACACCACGGCGGAGCTGTTTGCCGATTGGGGCATTCGCACCGTGTTCACCGGCCATGAGCATTGCTGCGACACGGCCGTGTTCACCTCTGCGCTGGGCAACAAGATTTATGATTTTGCCGACACGGCGCTGACGATGTATCCGCTGACCTACCGCATGATCTCCTACACCGACAACGAGATCACCTACGAATCGAAAACCGTTGACAAAATCGACACCGACGCCCTGACCGCACAGGTGGCGGGCTACACGCCCGAGCAGATCGACCTGATGAACCGGGGGCTGAACGAATACGCCAAGGGCTTTTTGAAGGCGGGCTTCCGCTACCGGATGGTGCTGTCGCTGAGCATGGAAAAAATGGGAATCAAAGAAAGCGACGTGTATTACCCGCTCGTCTACAAAGCCGTCACGCTGCTGACCGATGAACTGGACATGCCGCTTTACGGCGAAAACAGCGTGAGCACCATCGCCGCCAAATACGGCGTGACCCTGCCGCAGACCGACTACAAAACCCCGTGGGATCTGGCGGGCGAGCTGCTGGCCAACCACTACCGCGGCAGCGAAACCTGCACGCCGGAAAGCGACGAGGTGCGGCTGCTGCTGCGCACCGTCGCCGTGCTGCTGCGCGAAGAAAATCAGGCGCTGTCGTTTGCCTCCTTGCGCGATGCGGCCGACGCGCTGGGCGGCGCCCTGCCGCCGGTCAAAGCGCTGTGCGACGTGGTGTTTGACGATATCAGCTCGGTCGAATATTTCACGACCGCGCTGCTTGCGCCCTTCCTCTATGAATTCGCCTTTGACGCCGACGGCGTGGACGACAACGCCGGCACGCTGGAGGGCTACGCTGTGAACAACAACAGGGCAAACGCGGCGAACCGTTTTAAGGCCGTTATGAACAAGCTCGTTTTGTATTTCACCATGAGCTTCAGGCTGCTGGCGAAGGCGGCGGGCAAGCTGATCGGAAGATGACGGGGGTCACATGAACAAAAACGATTCCAAAATGGTACAGGGGCTTTCGGTGCTGGCCATGGTTTGCCTGCACCTGTTTTGCCGCATGAACTGGGCGGAGTATTACGCCACGCCGCTGATGCTGTTCGGGCTGCCGGTTTCGTTTTATTTTGCGCAGCTTTCCGATTTTTGCGTGTTCGGCTTTGCGCTTTGCAGCGGCTACGCGCACATGACGCTTTCCGGCAAGGATCATTTTTACCGCCGCCGGCTGACGGCGCTGCTTTCGCTTTACGGGCGGTTCTGGCTGATCCTGCTTTTGTTCACGCTCACCGCGTTCCTCATCGGTCAGGGGCGCAGGATCACCGGCGACTGGCTGGGCTACCTGCTCACCTGGCCCGGCCTGTACAACGCCTACAACGGCGCGTGGTGGTATCTGCCGGTTTACGCGCTGCTGGTGCTGCTTTCGCCCGTGCTCATCCGGCTGTGCCGCAAGCATCACTGGCTCCTTCTTCTGGCGCTGATCGCCGTGTGCTATGCGGGCGGCTATTATTTCCGCTTTAAAAAAGTGTTCCAGCTCACGCCCCATTTCAACACCGAGTTCTGCGGAAAATTTTTTATGACGCTGGCGGAATATCTGTTCGGCGCGGTGCTGTTCAAGGCGCGGTATTTTGAAAAGGCCAAGGCCGCCGCGCAAAAGATCAGCCCGGTTCTGTTCTGGCTCGGTTCGGCGGTTCTGTGCGCCGCCATGCTGTTTGTGCGCGCGCAATACCTGCGCACGCTGTTCGTGGCGCCGCTGACCGGCATGGCGCTGATCACCATGCTGGTTGCGGGGCAAAAGCCCAAAGCGGTCGAACGCTTTTTCCTGTTTTTCGGCGCGCATTCCACCAACATCTGGCTGACGCATATGTTCTTTTATCTCACGCTGTTTTCCGGCCTTGCGTTTAAAGCAAAATACCCTTTGTTCATCTACGCGTTCCTGCTGGCGCTGTGCGTTGCGCTTTCCTACGCGCTCAATTTCCTCTATCAGCCGATACAGGATCAGATCAAAAAACTGGACAATGTTGCAAAAGTTTAAGAAATCTTAGTGTTTCTTGTAAGGAACATAGGCTAAATTAAGGATAACCCGAAAAAGGAGGGCGTAAAGATGTATAACGTTTTAGTGTGCGACGATGACGCCGCGATTGTGAATTCCATTGAAATTTATCTCAATTTAGAAGGCTACAAGGTGTTCAAGGCGAGCAACGGCAAAGAGGCGCTCGCCATTGTCGAAAAAGAAGAGATCCACTGCATCGTGCTCGACATTATGATGCCGGAGCTTGACGGGCTGCGCACCACGCTGCAGCTGCGCGAAAAAAGCAACGTGCCGATCATTCTGCTCTCCGCCAAAAGTGAGGATACCGACAAGATCACGGGTCTGGGCTTCGGCGCAGATGATTACATGACCAAGCCGTTCAACCCGCTGGAGCTGGTCGCGCGCGTCAAATCGCAGATTCGCCGTTACGTCAATCTGGGCGGCACGAACGAGGCCGACCCCTCCCACGTGATCGTCACGGGCGGGCTGGCCATCGACACCGACGCCCACGTGGTCACGCTCGACGGCGAGCCGGTGAAGCTGACCGCCACCGAATACGGCATCATCGAATACCTGATGACCAACCTGGGGCGCGTGCTTTCCACCACGCAGATTTATGAAGCGGTCTGGAACGAGCCGTCCTATTCCACCGAAAAAACCGTCACGGTTCACATTCGCCGCATCCGCGAAAAGATCGAGATCAATCCAAAAGAACCGAAGTACCTGAAGGTGGTGTGGGGAATTGGATACAAAATTGAAAAAATTTAAGTATAAGCCACTCAAAGCAGTGGCTTTTCTGCTCTGTTTAACGCTTGTTGGCGTCGGCGCGCTTTCGACCTGCCGTCTGGCGGATTTTGCCTACCGCTCCGGCTTTTATTTCGGCAGCAACAGCGGCATTGCCGACGCCGCCAACAATTTTTATGACGCCCGCCTTTCCAAAGCTTTTTTGGATGAGGTCGGGTTTGTCTATTACGCGGCCAAGCGGGTCTTCATCACCTATCGCAACGGCGAAGTGTTTCAGGACGGTTCGCTGGAAAACGAGCTGGAGCAGGCCTACGCCACCTATTCGCAGGAAAACGCGGCTGAGCAGTTCCAGAAGGCGCGCAGCGTGGCGGAGGAATTCAACAAGTTTTACCGCCGCCTGCCCTCCGAGACGGAGCTGATCGCCGCCGACGGCTATGAGGACCGCGACGGCGACGGCACGCGGCGCGACGACGTGCGCGATGAAAACGGGCGGTGCCTGAACGATTTTGAAAATTCGGATCAGTATCTGGTCAAAACCAACCGCGTTACCGTGAACACGCGCTATTTTTCGGCGCTGGTGGATCGCAGCCGGGCTGCCGACATTCCGGGCGAGGTTGCCGCGGCCAGAGCGGAATATGAATATCTGACCCAATACCTGCAATCGCTCAGCGCGGTCAAATACCTCATCCTCAACGACAAAACGGGCGAAGCGTTCACCAACAGCCCCACCATGAGCGCCTATCAGTTCAACGAGCTGTACGGCGCGAGCGATTGGTGCGTTTCCTCGACCGACAACTTTGAAACGGCGACCGTGAGCGAGGAATTTTCGGCGCTGTGCTCCCGCATGGAGGCCGACGACAAGGGCGCCGGCGACGTGTTCACCATCAACGGCGCTGAGGTCAACGGCGGCGCTTACACGCGGCAGTTTCTGGAATCCATGCGTTACGGGTATGAGAGCAAGACCAAAACAGTCTCCGCCGTGCTCGGCGCCACGGTTGCCTCCCGCCGGCTGGGCGGAACGCCCTGCACGGTTTACCTGAGCTATAACGATTCCCGCGTGACGGCGGCCGACCCGTTCGACGCGCTGAACAAAGATTTTCTGGCCTCCGCCAACCGCTTTTCCAAAAGCATGGCCACGCTGCTGCTCTCGCTGTTTTTCTCCGCGGCGCTCACCGCGCTTTTGTGCCTGCTGACCGGGCGGGACGATAAAAATTCTCCCATCCGTATGCGGCGGTTCGACAGGTTCCCGAGCGATCTGCGGCTGGTGCTTGCCGCGGGTCTGTGCATTGGGCTGCTGCTGCTCGGCGTCACCTCGCTGATCGTCGGGCTGAAGAACCCCGCTTACAGCGTGCTCAGCACGGTCGGGTTCGTGATCTGCTGCGTGTGCGCCGATGCGGTGCTGCTGGATTACCTCATGTTCCTTTCGCGCAGCATCAAAAACAACTCGCTGTTTTCCCATATGGTGATCGCCTTCCCGTTCCGGTTCACCCAGCGGGTCGTCAACCGCCTCACCGGCAACAACTCCGCTTTGCCGGACGGCATGAAGCGCCAGTTCAAGGTCGCCGCGCCGTTTTATGCCGGCGCCACGGCGGGCTCGCTGCTGCTGCTGCTCCTTGCGGCTGCGCAGCACCGCTTTTTTGCCATCTTCCTGCTGCTGCTGCTCTTTGGCAGCATTCAGCTGGCGTTCATCACGCTGCTTTACTCCTACGCCAAGTCGCTCGATAAAATTCGCGACACGGTGCAGGCCACCCAGAGCGGCGATTTTGATATGCAGTTTGACACCGACAAAATGCCGCGCTCCATGGTGAATTTTGCTGAAAACATCAGCGAAATGCGGCAGGATATGAAGGACGCCATGCAGGCCGCCGTGCAGGATCAGCGCACCAAGACCGAGCTGATCACCAACGTGACGCACGATTTGAAAACGCCGCTGACTTCGATCATCACCTACACCGAGCTGATCAAAAACAGCAACGTGCAGGAGGAAGCGGTTCGCGATTACGCGGCGGTGCTCAGCGAAAAATCGCTGCGCCTGAAGCAGCTGATCGACGATCTGACCGAGGCGTCCAAGCTCTCGGGCGGCAACGTCGAGATCCACCCCATGCCGGTCAGCCTTTACGAGCTTGCCGTGCAGGCCATTGCCGAAAATGAGGACAGCCTCGAGGCGGCGGGGATTGAAATTCTGATGACCCCGGGCGAAGAGCGCCCGATCGTAATGGCGGACGGGCAAAAGACCTACCGCGTGTTTGAAAACATTCTGTCCAACATCGCCAAATACGCCAAACGCGGCTCGCAGGCGTTCGTCTCCGTGCGGGAGGATGACGGCTACGGCGTGATCACCTTTGTGAACACCTGCGCCGTCAAGCCCGACCTGCCCGCAGAGCGGCTGATGGAGCGCTTTGTGCGCGGCGATTCCTCCCGCGTGGGCGAGGGCAGCGGGCTGGGCTTGAGCATCACAAAAGACCTGTGCCGCCTGCAGGGCGGTCAGTTCAAGATCGCGCTGGAAGAGGATAAGTTCCGCGCCATGGTTCGCCTGCCCCTGGCCGGTGACGAGGATTTGTGAGCCGATAGCCGATAGCGGATAGCGGAACCTGAGTTCCGGTGGTCGATGGTTTTCGACCACTGTGCGGGTTATTTTCTCACGATCAAAAGGCACACTTCTTGCCTCCCCTGCAAGGGGAGGTGGCTGAGCAAAGCGAGGCCGGAGGGGTCACGAAAGATACGCTCAAAAATGAATGGCTCTTTTTGGGGCATCCATAACACAAAATGCTGCTGTGTCCCATTTTCCGGGCAATAAAACCCGCGCAACGGTCGATGGTTCGATCACTGTGCGGGGCATTTTGTAGGGAACGCCGCCCCCGGCGTTCCGTCGAATTTGATAGCGTTATTTTGCGGAACGCAAGAATGCGTTCCCAACGAATATATCGCACGTGTCCGGTCAACTGTT
>CADBPL010000053.1 GCA_902796535.1 Oscillospiraceae bacterium | reverse complement strand
GACAATTCCCGCAAAGCGGCCTATGGCTACGATCAGCGTGCCGAGGTGTTCGGCTCGAAGGGCATGGTCGCCACCGCGAACGACACGCTTTCCACCGCCGTGTTCTCCGGCGCGGACGGCGTCATCGGTGAAAAACCGCTGTTCTTCTTCTTAGAGCGCTACATGGAATCCTTCTCCGCCGAAATGCGCGATTTTGTCGATTCTGTCGAGAACGACAAGCCCGTCAAGGTCGGCATCGAAGCGGGGCTCCAGTCCGTGCTCATCGGCCTTGCCGCGAAGAAGAGCGTGGAGGAACACCGCCCCGTCAAGCTCAGCGAGCTGCTGTAAGATCAATTTCGGCATAGCCTGTCGTCCGGCGGGCTGTGCCGTTTTTATCTGTTTATACTTTTTGGAGGCATTTATGAGTTACATTCGCAAACGGGAAGAAGAGCGCACCTGCTATCAGGAGAGCGCGCCGCTGCTGCCGGAAACGGATTTCGGCAACGACATGGTCTGCGTTTACGGCATCGACCCCGGCATGCCGGAGCGCGTGAAAAAGTATCGGGAGCGCGGCTACGTCGTTCACCTGATGAACGGCATCGCCTGGGGCGGATTTGAGGACTACATGAGCGGCCGGTGGGACGGGCGCGAGCATTACGACGAAATGCAGCGCAGCCGCGACGGCTCCGTCACCGGCGGCGATATCCATTCCACCGGCTATATGGTGCCGACGATCTCGTTTATTGACTACCTGACGGAAAAACTCAAGGTGGCTGTCGACGCGGGCGTGGAGGCCATTCACGTGGAGGAGCCGGAATTCTTGAACGCCGGCGGCTACAGTGAGGCATTTAAGCGGGAATACAAGCTGTTCTACCATGAGGACTGGGTGCCGCCGCACGAAAGCGTCGACGCCCATTACCGCGCGGCGCGGCTGAAGGCGTGGCTTTACCGCCGCGCGATCGAACGCGTCAGCCAGTCGCTGCGGGAATACGCGCTGGTGAAATACGGCCGCGTGCTTCGCTTCTATGTGCCGACGCACAGTCTGTTGAACTATGCCCAGTGGAAGGTGATGAGCCCGGAGGGAACGCTGACCGACATCCCGTCGCTCGACGGCTACAAGGCGCAGGTGTGGATGGGCACCAGCCGTGAGGCGAACGTGTTCCGCGGCATTTATAAGGAGCGCACGTTTGAAACGGCGTTCCTTGAATACGGCGTGATGCAGGAGCTCGTGCGCGGCACGGGGCGGACGATGTGGTTTGACAACGACCCGATCGAAGACCGACCGGATTACACGTGGGAGAATTATCGCCAAAACTATATCGAAACGCTGATGGGCTCGCTTTTGCAGCCGAAGATCAACCGCTTTCAGGTCTGTCCGTGGCCGCGCCGCATCTTTTCGGGCGACGCGAAATACCCGCAGGGCAAGCCGAACGCCGTTTCGATCCCCGACAGCTACCGAACGTTTTTGATGAACGTGTTCCAGATGCTCGGCACGTTCGGCACCGAGGATTATGAATACCTGCACAAGGCGCCGGAAATCGGCGTGTTCCTGTCCGATACGGCGATGTTCCAGCGTAATTTCCCGGATGATATCCTTGCCAAACGGGCGGATTACGCGCCGGTGGGTCAAATCGAGCTGCTCGCGCATGAAAACTACATCCCCGGGCGGGAAAAGGAGATCGCGTCGGGCGACCGCCTGAGCTTTCTGGAATCGGTCGCTTTTCCGCTGTTCTACGGCCTTGCGCTGCCGCTGCTCAAGGGCGGCTTCCCCGTGCGCCCGGTGCAGCTGGAAAACATCACGCGCTACCCGTCCTATCTTGACAACTACAGGCTTCTCGTGCTCAGCTATGAATTCATGAAGCCGCAGGGGGCGGACGTCAACGTCGCGCTGGCCAACTATGTGCGGGACGGCGGCGTCCTTGTCTATGTCGGCGACGGCGCCGACCCGTTCCACTGCATTCGTGCCTGGTGGAACACGGGCAAAAACGCCGACCCCACGCCGCTTGAACACCTGCTCCGCCTGCTGGGTCTGGCGGAGGATGCGGCTGACGGGGAATACAGCTGCGGCAGCGGCAAATTCGTTTTGCTGCGCCAATGCCCCGCCGATCTGTGCGTGAAGGCTGAGGCGGCGGATCAATACGCTGCGCTCGTCGGCAGACTCATCGGCGTTGCACCCGACACGAATTACATTTCGCTGCGCCGCGGGGAATACCTCATTTCCGCCGTCATGGATGAGTGCGCTTCCGACGCGCCCCTGACGCATGAGGGGTTGTTCGCCGACATGC
This sequence comes from Oscillospiraceae bacterium, assembly GCA_902796535.1. Taxonomy (GTDB): domain Bacteria; phylum Bacillota; class Clostridia; order Oscillospirales; family Acutalibacteraceae; genus UBA8612. Next base: position 10,466 of record CADBPL010000053.1, on the reverse strand, counting down.
TGGATAACGATTTTGCCATCGTCACTAAAAAGACGCTCCTGCCCGGCGAATACGCCGTGCTCGCGCAGTTGGACCGCATCCCCGGTTCGGCGGCGGTGATCGGCACCTCCATTCGCGTGGAATCGCTCGACGTTGACGAGGCGGGCTTTTGCCTGAACGGCTGCGGCGCGAACTGCAACGCGCGCATGCGGCTGCGCCTGCCGCAAGTGCCGCGGGAGGTGACGTGTGAGATCGTCCCCGCCGAGGGCGACGGCAAAGCGGAACGGGCGGCTGTCAATTTTGAATGGGATGACCTGAGCGGAACCGTGCTGCTGAAATTCCAAAACACGGCGGGCAAGACCGCGATCCGGGGCCGCTTTTGAATAGTATAATAAACGAACAGCACCACCCGGCCGGGAACCGGATGGCGCTGTTTCCTGTTTGATGAAGTTTTATTGCTGCTCGAATTGTTCGCGCTGTTTCATCACCGCGTTGTGGACGTCCTCTTTGGTCTTGCCGGTGAGCTTGTAGAAGAAGAACGGCACGCCGGCGAGGAACATCATCAGGCCGTGGAACACGGTGTAGAAGAACAGCATGGCGATTTTGGTTTGAAGGCTTTGCTCCGGGTTCGGGATCGCGTCCGTCGGCTGGATGTAGTGAATGACCGAGTGGTCGCCGTAGAGGATGCGCGGCGCGAGGGCGCTGGCGATCGTGCCGCTGATCATGGTGCCCACGCCGATCACGGTGGGCAGCGTTGCGTCAAGGCGTTTGCCGGTTTTCAGCTCCATGTCCTCAAGCACGTCGGCCTGGAACATCGTCGGCAGCAAATTGGACGCGCCGAACTGCAGCCCGATGAGGAACAGCGCGACGATAAACACGATCTGCAGCGCCTTGTTGCCGCTGTTGAAATAGATGTAACCCACGGCAAAAGCGCCGACGTTGATGATCACGGAATAAATGCCGCTGGCAATGTAGAGCACCTTGGAATTGAATTTTTTGAGCAGAAACTTGATTACGAGCATACCCACGGCGGTGCCCACGCCGGTCGGCAGACCGAACAGCAGGAATTTGGAGGTCGAGCCGAGGATGGCAGCGGCAAGGAACGGCCCGAGGTAGGTGGAAATGTTGCGGAAGCTCTTTAAGAAATCGGAGGCGATGATCGCCCAGGCGTATTTGTTGGTGACGATGTCTTTATAGCCCAAAAACGGGTTCTTCTTTTCGGTCGTGTAGGCCACGCGCTCTCTGACCGCGCCCATGCCCAGCAGCATGGCGATCACGCCGACCACGCCGCAAAGCCCGGCGCCGATGATGTATTGCAGCCCTTCGTTATCTTTCCAGATCAACCCGATCACCAGCAGGATGACCAGCGGCGCCGAATTGCCGACGGCCGAAACGATGCTGCGCAGGGAAAGGACGTTGTCTCTTTCTTTCATGTTGGGCGTCATGACGATGGCGACCATGTTGACCGAATTGCCGAAGTTGGTGGCGATGGCGTAGGAAACGCCGACGGTCACAATGTAGATCAGCAGCAGCGTGCCCGACAGGAATTTCGGCGTGAAAAAGCTCAGCACCAGCAGTACGCCCACCGGAACGGCCGCATACAGCCCGAGCGGCTTGAACTTGCCTTTTTTGCCGACCTTGCGCCCGTCGATATACATGGCGATGAAGAAATTGAGAAAGAAGGGGATCAGGCTGAGCAGCGTGTTGTAAAGCGAAGCCTGACTGTCGGTCAGGCGCAGCACGTTCACGATGTAGGCGTTGCGGAAATTGCCGACCATGCCCGTCATGTTCGTGTAAAAGAACACGGCGACAAGGTAGAGGATAAACTCTTTTGAATTGACGTATTTTTCGGTTTGCCGGTTTTGAATGACGGTTTCTTCCATACGGTTTTCTCCTTTACGGGCAGATTTTTGGAACAAAACCATTATATTTCAAGCCGCTCCTTTTTTCAATGGTCTGAAGGCGCAAAATTCAACTTTTTCCTTTTTTATTCTTTGGCATTTTCAACCGATTGGCCGGCAGGCATTGACAAAACCGAACGGAAAGGTTTATACTGAAACCATCATTTACAACACTTGGAGGTTACTATGGCAACAGTAAGATTAGTTATCGCTTTTATTATGGCGATCCCGACGTTTATCACGCCCTATGTGCAGTTGGCTCTGCATGGCGGCGCCGATTCGTTCTTTGAAAACTGGTCGGTGAACGACGAATACAAAGCGGATTACGCCATTGAGATCAAAAAAGACCCTGCGAAGGATTTTGTCGTGCTCAATTTTGCCGACATCCAGCTCAACCCGAAGGAAAGCTACGGCGACTACGGCGCTTTCGTGGAAGACACCGTCAAGCGCTGCGTGGACGAAGTGAAACCCGACCTGATCACGCTCACTGGCGACAACGCCTGGGGCGGCGACTTGTCCTACGTCTGGGTCGTCAAGCTGATCGATTCGCTCGGCATCCCCTGGGCGCCGGTCATGGGCAACCATGACGGCTCCAACGGCGACCCCACGAAGGAATACTGGTGCGCTTCTCTGCTTGACCACGCGAAAAACTGCCTGTTCAAATTCGGCCCGAAGGATATGGGCTACGGCAACTATGTGATCAACGTCACCGAAAACGGCAAGGTCATCCACACCCTGTTCATGATGGATACCCACAGCAGTGCGGACGACACCGAAGCCGGCAAGATCAATTACGGCAAAAACGAGGACGGCAGCGACAACATCGGCTACGACCATTTTTGGGCAAACCAGATCGAGTGGTATGAATGGGCGGTCAAGGGCATTGAAAAACAGGCCGGCAAGACCGTGGAGAGCACCGTGTTTATGCATATTCCGGTGCTTGAATACAGAACGGCGTCGGCTCTGGTGTGCGATTTTGACGGGAGCAACGGCACCGTGAAGGAAGAATATGCCGACGTCGCGTTCGGTTCCCTGAATGAAACCATCTGCTCCCCTGCGGGCAACAACGGCTTCTTCACCAAATGCAAGGAGCTCGGCTCTACCAAAAACATGATCGTCGGGCATGACCACGTCAACAATCTGTCGGTCGAATACGAAGGCATCCGCCTGAGCTATTCGCTCAAATGCGGCCCCGGCTGCTATTGGCTGCCGGAGAAGAACGGCGGCTCCGTGCTCACGATCAATTCGCAGGGCAACGCTACGTTCTCTCACCATTACATTGAGCCGGCCGCATAAATTCGCCCGCTCTGAATAAACGGATCAGCAGCTGCCTGACGAAAAGCGGCTGCTGATTTTCTCTTTCATTGATTTTTTGGGAGATCCGGTATATAATGATAACAGATGAAAACCGAAAAGGAGGCTTTGAAATGAGCAAAGTGCTATTGATCAACGGCAGCGCGCGGCCCAACGGCTGCACGGCCGCGGCGCTGAAGGAAATGATCGGCGCTCTGGAAAAGGAAGGGATCGAAACCGAGCTGATCCAGCTCGGCGGCAAAACGGTGCGCGGGTGTATTTCCTGCGGCAGATGCGCCCAGATCGGCAGGTGCGTTTTTGACGATTGCGTCAATGAGCTTGCGCCAAAATTCGAGGCGGCGGACGGGCTTGTGATCGGCAGCCCGGTTTATTACGGTTCGCCCAACGGAACGCTGCTTTCTTTCCTTGACCGGCTGTTTTACAGCACGCCGTTTTCCAAGCAGGGCAAGGTGGGCGCGGCGGTGGTGTCCTGCCGCCGGGGCGGAAACACGGCGAGCTTTGACGTGCTGAACAAATATTTCACCATCAGCAGTATGCCCGTCGCTTCTTCTACTTATTGGAATCAGGTGCACGGCTTCACGTCCGAAGACGTGCAGAAAGACCTGGAGGGCCTGCAGGTCATGCGCAACCTCGCGCGCAGCATGGCGTTTCTGATTCGGGCAATCGGCGACGCAAAAGAAAAATACGGTCTGCCTATGCTGGAACGGGAAGCCTTCACCAGTTTTCCGGACGGAAAATAAAAATGAATCAGGGAGGAAGAAAACATGGCAGTATTGGTGGCTTATTTCAGCGCGGAGGGGACGACGGCAAAGGTTGCCAAAGAATTTGCAAAAATAATCGGAGCGGACGTTTTTGAGATCGTTCCGCAAAAGCCCTATTCGGCGGCGGACATCAAATGGATGAATCCGCTGGCCCGCTGCAACCGGGAACAAATCGGGAGCAAAGAGGTGCCGGTGGCCGGGCAGGTGGAAGGCTTTGAACGGTATGACACCGTTTACCTCGGGTTCCCGATCTGGTACGCCGCCGCGCCCAGAGTTATTTACACGTTTTGCAAAGCCTATGACTGGGCGGGCAAAACCGTTCACGCCTTTGCCACCTCCGGCGGGAGCGGCATCGGCAAAACCGCCGAAAAGCTCAGACCCTGTCTGAACGGCGCCGTTTGTGTGGACGCCAGGCTTGTGCACAACGCGGACGAAGTGGCGGCGGATTAAAGCGCCGCATCACAGCTTGATACAACTGCCGACAGCCCCGGGAAACCGGGGCTGTTGAACGTCACGCGGCCGGGGGCTGCTCAGGCGAAATCATACAGAATAAACGGCTTCTGCTTATTAGCTGACAGATAGCGCTTTAATTGCCGGTTGATTCACGACCGCTATTTATAGTATAATATATTAACATGTGATTGTATAAACTATTCATGAAGGGAGCGTGACAACATGATTCTTTCCAAAGTCGCCGGGTTTATCGTGAGATTCCGCGCGATCATTTTTGCCGTCATTCTTGTCATTGCTGCCGTTTGCGGCTATCTGATCACCCTGGTCAACACCAACAGCGATATGACGGCGTATCTTCCCGATTCCTCCAATATGAAGCAGGGCGTCGACATTATGGCGGAGGAGTTTTCCGACCTGACGCAGCCCAACACGCTGCGGCTGATGTTCACGGAGCTGTCCGAATCGGAAAAAGAGCCGATCCGGCTGTATTTGGAAGGGATCGACGGCGTTCTGTCGGTTGCTTACGAAAAGGACAGCCCCGATTATAACGACGGCACGCACACGCTCTATGTGCTTTCGACCGACTATGCGTTCGGCAGCGCGGAAGAGCAGGCGATCGAAAATGAGGTCAACGAGCATTTCAGCGACCGCACGTTTGTGCTTGAGCAGCAGAACGACGCGGCGCCCACCGCCCCCATCGGGGTTCTGATCCTTGCGTTTGTGCTGCTGGTGATCATTCTGCTGGCCATGTCCGGCTCCTGGTTCGAGCCGGTGGTTTATCTCATCGTTATCGGCGTTGCGGTTTTGCTGAACATGGGCACCAATGTGTTCAAATCCTCCGTTTCGGAAACGACCTTTTCCATCGCCGCCGTGCTCCAGCTCGTGCTTTCCATGGATTATTCCATCATCCTGATGAACCGTTACAAGCAGGAACTCAAAAAGTGCCCCGATAAAGTGCAGGCGATGCAAAACGCGCTGGTCAATGCGTTCCCGTCCATCACCAGCAGTGCGTTCACCACCTTTGTCGGCCTGTTGATGCTGCTGTTCATGAGCTTCAAGATCGGCGCGGATCTCGGCATCGTGCTGGCCAAGGGGGTCGTGTGCAGCCTGTTCTGCGTGTTCACCGTGCTGCCCGCGCTCATTCTGGCGTTCCACAAGGTCATCATGAAGACCGAAAAGCGGATGCTTAAATTCCCCACCGGGGCGCTGGCCCGCTTCAGCATGAAAATGCGCGTTCCGCTCACGATCCTGTTCGGTGTTTTCTTCGGCCTGACGTTTTATTTGCAGACCAAAACCGATTTTTCGTTTTCCACGGATCTGACGACCGATATCAGAAACTTTTTTGTGGCGGACAACACCACGGTGGTTCTGTTTGAAAATGAAGATTCCGATCACGTTCAGGCGATCGTCGACGCCGTTTTGCAGGATGAAACGGTTCGCTCCGCCGTCAGCTACCCGACCCTGATCGGAAAAGAGGCGACGGCCGAGGTGCTGCAAAACGAGATCGCTTCCCTGACGGATGAGTTTGAGCTGCAGCCGTGGATGCTCCGCCTGATCTATTACAAATACCACAACGGGGAAAAACTGCCCACCGTCAAAGCAGCTTCGCTGATCCGCTTCCTTTCGGACGAGGTTTTGCCGAACCCCTATTTTGAGCCTTACCTCGATGAGGCATGGAAAAGCAACGCCGATCTGATGAAGAAGTTTTCGGACAAGGCCACGCTCACAAAAGAAATGACCGTTGAGGAGCTGGCGGCGTTTTTTGACCGCAGCACAGACGACCTGAAGCAGCTTTTCATTTTGTATTACGCGGAGCGGGACGACGTCAAAACCGCTTCGCTCACCATGCCCGGGTTCGTCAAGTTCCTGCGGGAGGATATCCTGACAGACAAGACCTATGCCTCGATGATCGACGCCCAAATGGCGGAGCAGCTCGACCTGCTCGCCGCTTTTACCGACAAAGAGCTGATCCAGACGCCGATGACGGCGGCGGAAATGGCAGGCTTTCTGGGCGTGGAAGAAAGCTCGCTCCGGCTGGCTTATCTGATGCACAACGGCCTGTTCCGTTCGAGCGACAGCATATCGCCCTATGAGCTGATCCAATACATGATCAGCAACGAGAGGGTCGCTTCCGGGCTTGACGACGAAACCAGAAAGCAGATGACCACGCTGGCCGGGATCATGAAAAACACCGTGAACGAGACGGCCTGCGGTTATCGGGAGCTTGCCGAAACCACGGGCATGGATCAGCAGGACGCCAAAAAGCTGCTCCTGCTCTACACCGTCAAATACGGCGATACCTCCGGCTGGCGCATGTCGCCCGCCGCATTTGTCGGGTTTGTCCGGACCAAGGTGCTGCCCGACCCCGCTTACGCCTCGTTCTTTGACGCGCAGTACGGCGAATATCTGGCCGCGGCGGATACGCTGATCAACGCTGTGGTATCGGGCGACGCCTATACCGCCGCAGAATTCACAGAGCTGTTCGGCAGCCTGGGCGAAAAGGTCGACGAAACCATGATGCGCCTGCTGATACTCTATTACGGCAGCGTGCATGATTATAACGACGATTACACCATGTCTCTGTTCGGGCTGTTCGATTACCTGGACAGCGTGCTGGTCAACGACCCCTTGTTCGCCGGCCTGCTTGACGACGGCGTCAAAACGCAGATCAACGAGATGAGCCCCGTGATGACGCAGGCGGTCAATTCCCTCAAACGCGATAAGCATTCCCTGCTGCAGATCGTTTCCAAGTATCCGGATGAATCGGAGGAAACGATGAAGTTCATCGAAAACCTGAATCAGCTCTGCGACAGCAATCTCAAACGGGATCACTACGTCATTGGTTCTTCTCAGATGTATTATGAAATGTCCCGGACGTTTCGCCATGAAATGCTGCTGATGACGCTGCTGACGGCTGTTTCCATTTTCCTTATCGTTTTGCTGTCGTTCCGAAACGGACTGATCCCGCTGATGCTTGTGCTGATCGTTCAGTGCGGCGTCTTTGTTACGGCGGCGATCAGCTATATCCGGAGCTATTCGCTGAATTATCTGGCCTACCTCATCGTGCAGTGCGTTCTCATGGGCGCGACGATCGATTACGGCATTCTGTTTACCAATTATTACCGCGAATTCCGTCAGACCGAGCCCAAAGATGCGGCGCTGGCCGATGCTTATCAAAACGCCGTCCACACCATCCTCACGTCGGGTCTGATCATGATCGTCGTCACCGGGGCGATCGGCTTCACCTCGCGGGTCCCCACCATCGGCCCCATCTGCCGAACCGTTTCGGTGGGCAGTTTGTCGGCGGTGCTGCTGATCCTGCTGGTGCTGCCCGGCATGCTCTCCGCCTCCGACCGCCTGATCATCAAACGCGCCGGGCCGCCGAAGACGGAAGCGGAGGATCCGGGGGACGGCTTGGATGAATGAAACGTGACGAAAGGGGCAGGAAAGATGAAAAAAGGATTCTGTGTGCTTTTGAGCGCGGTCATGCTGTTGAGCCTGTGCCTGACCGGCTATGCCGCCGATCCGAACGAGGTGCCGGCGCTGAAGGCCAAATTCAAAGACGGCTCCGGCCCGGCTGTTGACGGGCTGGCGGTTGATTACGTCAGTTATGAGCCGGAAACAACGGCGGGCGCCAAGCTGCCGCTCGTGATCTATTTCCACGGGGCGGGGCAGGGGTCGCAGCCCCGCGCACAGATTGAAGAAAACAACTTTCCGCTCTGGGCGGGGGAAGAGATTCAGCAGCGCTTTACGGGCGGCGGCGCGTTTTTGTTCGTGCCCAGAAGTCAGGAGGACAAGGGCGAATTCTGGAGTGACAAATATGTGGCGAGCACCAAGGCCGCGATCGACGAATTCATCGCGCAGCATCGGGACAGGATCGATCTGACGCGCATTTATGTCGGCGGCTTTTCCATGGGCGGCAAAATGACGCTGAAAATGGCGTCGAGCTACCCCGGCTTTTTTGCCGGGGCGTTTCCGCTTTGCCCGGCGTATGAACCCACAAGCGCGCAGTTCGAATCGCTGGCCGATCTGCCGGTCTGGCTCATCGTCAGCCGCTTTGACATTATTGCCGGGTATTACACGTTTTCGCAGAAAATCTGGAATGAGCTTTGTGATAAGACCACAGTGCCGGCGGATTGCCGCCTGACGCTGTTCGGGCGCGTCAAATACCCCGACGGCAAAACGAACACGCCCAGCAACCATTTCGTCTGGTTTGCCCTTGCCAACGATCTGTTTACCTATGACGGCGGCCCTTATCCCAACGCTGTTACGACCGATGCGGTCGGCCGGACGATCGAGCTCAAAAGCCCCGACGGCGTCGTTTCGTGGCTGTGCCGCCACACGTCCGCCTACGCAGGAGAGGAGCTGACGCCGACCGATGCGCTCAGCGGCAATCCCGACAAGGGGCTGAACACTGTGGGCGATATGCTCAAAGCGCTGTTCCCGCTTGCCGCGGACGCGATCAAAACGTTTTTCGGCAATGTTTGGGAACGCATCATGAACCTGTTCGTCAGATAAGGAGGAGAACCGATGGCGGATTATTTCGGAAAAGAAGTCCCGAAGCTCGGCTTCGGCCTGATGCGCCTGCCGCACAGGGGCTTGGCGACGGATATTGAGCAGACCAAACAGATGGTCGATCTGTTTCTGGAAGCCGGTTTTACCTATTTCGACACGGCGTTTGTTTACCTTGGCTCAGAGGCCGCGGCCAAAAAGGCGCTGGTCGACCGCTACCCGCGCGAGCGCTACACCCTGTGCACCAAGGTCAACGCGATGATGGCGCCGACCGAGAAGGCCGCAAAGCAGCAGTTTTACACCAGCCTCGAGCGCACCGGCGCCGAATATTTTGATTACTATCTGCTCCATGCGTTCATGGAGAACAACTATAAAAAATATGACAGATTCCATTTGTGGGATTTCGTGAAGGAGCAAAAAGAAAAGGGCCTCGTTAGGCATTTCGGCTTTTCCTATCACGCGGGCCCCGAGCTGCTCGACCGCATTTTAACGGATCACCCCGAGGTTGATTTTATTCAGCTTCAGATCAATTACGCCGATTGGGAAAATCCTTCCGTCGCCTCCCGCGCCAACTATGAAGTGGCGCGCAGGCACGGCAAATCCATCACGGTCATGGAGCCGGTCAAGGGCGGCAAGCTCGCCGACCCGCCCAAGGCGGTCAAAAGGCTGTTTGACGCGGCCGCGCCGGATCGATCCTACGCCTCCTGGGCGATCCGCTTTGCCGCTTCGCTCGATGGGATCATCACCGTTCTTTCGGGCATGTCGAATATTGAGCAGATGCGGGACAATATCTCGTTTATGAAGGATTTCCGGCCGCTGAACGAAGAAGAACGGCAGGTCATCCGCGAGGCGCAGCGCCTTTTGGGAAAATCCGCAACGGTTCCCTGCACCGCCTGCCGCTACTGCGTGGAAGGCTGCCCGAAGCACATCGGCATTCCGGCGGTTTTTACGGCCATGAACAAGCAGCTCGGCGACGGGCAGCTGGAAGAAGCGAAGGAGCTTTATGCTCAGGCTGTTGCTCACGGCGGCAGGGCGAGTGACTGCATCGCGTGCAGGCAGTGTGAAAACGCCTGCCCCCAGCACCTGCCGATCATTGAACAGTTAAAGCAGGCAGCCGCCATGTTTGAGTAAGAAGAATGCTGCCATAACGCGGCCGCCCGGTGCTTTTGCACCGGGCGGCCGCGTCGCAGCTTCGCGTCACAGATCAAAGTATTTTCCGCATTCTTGCCGCCGCTTGAGCGGTGTCCTCCGGGCTGCCGAAGGTGGAAAAGCGGAAATAGCCCTCACCGCACCGGCCGAAGCCGGAGCCGGGGGTGCCGACGATCTGCGCTTCGCGCAGCAGATAATCAAAAAAGCGCCAGCTGTCCATACCGTGCGGGCATTTCAGCCATACATACGGCGCGTTCATGCCGCCGCAATACCAGATGCCGAGCGCATCGAGCGCCGCCATGATCGTTTTGGCGTTGCGCTTATAAACGGCGATGTTCGCCCTGATCTGCTTTTGCCCTTCTTCGGTGAACACGGCGCTTGCGCCCTTTTGCAGAAT
>CADBPL010000052.1 GCA_902796535.1 Oscillospiraceae bacterium | reverse complement strand
CATCCACGTGATGAAAAAGAGCGAGTATTCCGGCCTTTACGGCGATTACAGCTCGTTCAGTGAGGAGTTTGACGAATTATCCGACGCTTCCGTCGATATGACCGAGGAGGCGTGAGCAGATGAAAAAATCCTCTTTCTTTTCCCGCATGGCGGTCGCGCCCCACATGGTCTGGGCGGTGGTGTTCATTGTTGTGCCGCTGCTCGCCGTCATCTATTATGCGTTTACTAACGCCAAGGGGCAGTTTTCGTTCGAGAGCATTTTCAAGCTGCGCGACTATTTGCCGACCATTGGTCTGTCCATGTGGTTCGGGCTGCTTTCCACCGTCATTTGCTTTTTGCTGGCCTATCCGTTTGCCTATTTCCTTTCGCAAAAGCAGGCCAATGCGCAGCGCACGATGATCCTGCTGGTGATGCTGCCCATGTGGATGAATCTGTTGATCCGCACCTATTCCTGGATGCTCATCCTTGAGCGCAACGGCATTTTGAACAAGCTTCTGACGCTCATTGGGCTGGGCAGGCCAAACGGGTTTCTCAACACGGGCGGCGCCGTGGTGCTCGGCATGGTCTACAACTATCTGCCCTATATGATTTTACCGATCTTTACCATCATGTCCAAGCTTGACCGCAGCGTGATCGAGGCGGCGCAGGATCTCGGCGGCAGCCGCTTCAACGTGCTTTTCCGCGTGATCTTTCCGCTCAGCCTGCCCGGCGTCGTTTCCGGGATCACGATGGTCTTTGTGCCCTCGGTCAGCACCTTCTACATTTCGCAAAAACTCGGCGGCGGCAGCTTTTTGCTCATTGGCGACGCCATTGAAAGCCAGTTCCAGAGCGTTAACAACTTCAACCTCGGCGCTTCGCTGTCGTTGATTTTAATGGTGCTGATCCTGATTTCCATGGCGATCATGAACCGCTTCACGGATGATGAGGAAGGAGGCATGATCATATGAAGGCTGTTTCCCGGTTCTATCTGGCTCTGGTCTATGTGTTCCTTTACGCGCCGATCGCCGTGCTCATTTTCTTCTCGTTCAATGCCGGACGCAGCACGGCTGTGTTTGAAGGCTTTTCGCTGAAATGGTACGGTGAGGTCGTCAAGGATTCCGCTACCCTGACCGCGCTGCAAAACACGCTGGTGCTTGCCGTTTTGTCGTCGATTGCGGCAACGGTGATCGGCACGGCGGCCGCCGTCGGCATCGACCGGATGCGCTCGAAAGTGTTGAAATCGGCGACGATGTCGATAACGAACGTGCCGATGATGAACCCCGATATCGTGACCGGTATTTCGATGATGCTGCTGTTTGTGTTTGCGGGCAGGCTCCTCCACGTTAATAACGTTCTCGGCTTCGGCACGCTGCTGATTGCCCACATCACGTTTAACCTTCCCTATGTGATCCTCAATGTGCTGCCCAAGCTCCGGCAGACCGATCCGCATTTAGAGGAAGCGGCGCAGGATCTCGGCTGTACGCCGCTCAGCGCGTTCTTTAAAGCCACGCTGCCGTCGATCATGGGCAGTGTGTTTTCCGGCCTGATCATGGCGTTTACCCTGTCGCTGGATGATTTTGTCATCAGCTATTTCGTCACGGGCCCCAATTTTCAAACGCTCCCGCTGCGCATCTATGCCATGACCAAAAAAACGGTCAAGCCCGATATGTATGCGCTGTCGACCATCATCTTTTTTGTCATTCTTCTGCTGCTTGTTCTGATCAATCTGTCACAGGCCAGATCGGAGAAAAAAGAAAAAGCTTTACGTCAATAAAATCAGAAAGGACTGTTTGTTATGAAAAGGTTTTGTTCGGTATTCCTCTGCGTTGTTCTTGCTGCGCTTTGCCTGTTCGGTTGCGGAAAAAAAGAGACCTCGACGCTCACGGTCGAGGCCGAATATCCGCGCGATTATGAAGGCACCGTTCTGAACGTTTACAACTGGGGTCAGTACATTTCCGACGGCTCCGAAGGGTCGCTGAACGTCAACAAGGAGTTTGAAAAGCTGACCGGCATTCACGTCAATTATTCGGAATACGATTCCAATGAAAGCCTTTACACCAAGCTCAAGAGCGGCGGCGCGGCATATGACATCGTCATTCCGTCCGATTATATGATCGCCCGCCTCATCACGGAAAACCTGCTGCAAAAGTTTGACGTTACCGCTCTTTCTAACTATAAGTACATCGCTGACGAATTCAAAAACCTCTATTTTGACCCGGCGAACGAATACTCCGTGCCTTATCAGTTCTGCTATGTCGGCCTGATTTACAATTCGACCATGGTCGAAGGCTCGCCCGACAGCTGGGGCGTTATGTGGGATAAGAAATACGCCGGCAACATTCTCAATTTCAACAATTCCCGCGATGCGTTCGGCGTGGCGCAGTATTATCTGCAGCAGGACGTCAACTCCAACAACAAAGCGGATTGGGACGCCGCGTTTGAAAAGCTGAAGGAGCAAAAGCCGCTCATTCAGTCCTACGTCATGGACGAAGTGTTCAACAAGATGGAGGGCGGCAACGCTGCCATCGCGCCGTATTATTCCGGCGATTACGTGACCATGAAGGAAGTCAACCCCGACCTTGCCTTTGTTTATCCGAAGGAGGGCAGCAACGCATCGGTCGATTCGGTCTGCATTCCCGCGTCCGCCGGCAACGTTGAGGCCGCCAAGCTTTACATCAACTTCCTCATGGAGCCTGAGGTAGCGCTGGCCAACGCCGAAGCGATCTATTACGGTTCGCCCAACACGGCGGTCACGTCCAACCCCGATTATTCGCTGAGAGGGAACGAAGTGATCTATCCGCCGCAGGAGGTCGTGAGCAAAATGCAGTATTTCCAGAATCTCGACCCCGAAACGCTCGCCTACATCAATAATCTGTGGAATCAGTTAAAGATTTCCTAAATCTGCCTGAGGAGGGTTCCGGATGAAAAAGATCCTGTCGGTTCTTCTGTGCGTTTCCCTTTTGCTGTCTTTCTCGTCCCTCGCTTTCGCGGAAGAACAAAAAGAGCCGCCGGTGCTTTTTGTTGCCGGCATGAACACACGTGAGCTTGTTTTTCTGGATGACGGTTCTCCGGCCTTTCCGCCTTCAGGCGACCGGATCACGTCTTCCATTTTGAGCGCGATCGTGCCGCTGCTGGTCAACGGTATTTTGATGCACAGCTGGGACGGCGCCGCGAAGGCGCTGTGCAAGGCGGCCAACGGCATTTTCGAGCCGTGCAAGCTCAAGCACAACACCACGTCCCTTTATAACGTCGGCATTCAGGAAAAGCCGTCGGATACCACCTCGGCGGAGGTATATGAAAACGGGGGAGAATACTTCTTCACCTATGACTGGCGCTTTTCGCCGCTGGATACCGCGCGGCTGCTCAACGAGCGCATCAATGAGATCTTAGCCAACACCGGCTGCGAAAAGATCAGGCTCTATTCCCACAGCATGGGCGCCACCGTTGTGCTCAGCTATCTTGACCTTTACGGCTATGATAAGGTGGACAAGCTGCTCCTGACCGACAGCGCGTTCCAGGGCATGGATTTTGTGGGCGAGCTGTTCAGCGGCAAGGTTCACGTCAACCCCGTTTCGCTGACGAATTTTGTGTGCGATCTGGTTTACGGCACGGATTACGCCTGGGTAGGCGGTCTGATGAGGTTTTTGAAAACGACCCGTATCACGGACGCTGTTTGCAAATTGGCCAACGATGTTCTGATCAAGAACATGATTGACACCGTTTGCGAAGAAATGAGAGATTTTGTTTATATGCTGCCCGGCATCTGGTCGTTCTGCCCGGCTAAGGATTATCCTGCCTGCCGCCGGTTTGTGTTCGGCGACACGCCTGACGAGGAATACCGCATCATCGTTTTTAAAAATGATTACTACATCAATCATGTTCAGGCCCGACTCAAGGATATCCTCGACGGCGCGCTGGCCGATGGCATTGAGCTTGCCATTGTTGCCTCCTATAACCGTCCGGCGATCCCCATCGTTTCTTCCTCTGTCAACCAGTCCGACGGTATGATCGACCTGAAGCATGCCTCCGCAGGCGCGAATTGCGCGCTGTTTGACAAAACGCTTGGCGCCGGCTACAAGCAGGCGATCAACTGCGGCCACAACCATCTTTCCGCTGATCATGTGATCGACGCTTCGACCTGCCTCTATCCGGAGTACACCTGGTTTATCCGCGGCATTGCGCATTCCTCCGGCTGCTCGGATGACGACGCATTCTGTGACTGGATCCTGAATTATGACGGCCAGCCGACGGTTCATTCCGACCCGAGATATCCGCAGTTTTTCAATTATGACCGCGATACCGACCGCATGACGATTTTGGGGACTGCTTCATAATTCCTACTCCCTGACAGCAAGATTTAACGTAAATTTTGCTAAAATTTTGAAATCTATGCAAAAATACGGTTGAATCCCGCAACATAATATGCTAAAATTTGGGTGTCATAACATATGACGCCCATTTTTCTTTTGAGGTGAGAATATGAATTATCTGATCAACACCGAGAATTATCGCAATTTTGATACGTTTGAGATCAATAAACGCGAGGGCAGAGCTTATTTCATTCCCTATTCCAAGGCGGATAAGCTTTGCTCGGTTTCCTATGCCGATGAGCGCTTTCAAAGCGATCTGGTTCACGTGCTGTCCGGCGATTGGGATTTTCGCTATTATTCCGATTCCGCCGAGATCCCGCAGATCGTCAACACCGACGAAATGAACTTTGATTCGATCAGGGTTCCGTCGACCTGGCAGAGAACGGGTTATGAGCCGCCGGTCTATCTCAACTGCGCTTATGAATTTGAGACAAAGCCCCCGATCCTGCCTGAGAAGGTCTCGGCCGGTATTTACCGCAAGCTTTTTCAGGTGACCGACCCGGATAAGGTCTATCTTCTGGCGTTTCTGGGCGTTTGCCCCTGCCTTGACCTTTATTTGAACGGCAGCTTCATCGGTTACAGCGAGGGCTCGCACAACACGGCGGAATTTGATTTGACCGGTCTGGTCAAGCAGGGCGAGAACGAGCTGCTGGTCGTGCTGCACAAGTGGTCTACCGGCACGTTTTTGGAATGTCAGGATATGTTCCGCGAAAACGGAATTTTCCGCGACGTGCTGCTGTATGAACTGCCGAAAACCTACATCAACGATTATTATCTGCGCACGAGCAAGAATGCGGACGGTTATAGTGTGAACGCCGAGATCACCGTTCACGGCGAAACGGCCGGCTATACGCTTGCCATTCAGGCAACTGACAAAAACGGCGCGGTTTTGTTCGAGGGCGAACAGCCGGTCAACGAGGTGCAGTTGTTTGAAGGGCTGATCGTGGAGGAGTGGAACGCAGAGATCCCGACGGTCTACCGCGTGCTGATGACGCTTAAAAAAGACGGCGAGGCGGTCGAGACCGTGCGCGCCGTGCTGGGCTTCAAAAATGTGAAGATCAACAAAAATGTGTTCCTGTTTAACGGTGCAAAAATCAAATTCAAGGGCGTCAATCACCATGACAACCATTATAAAACCGGCTATGTGATGAGTTTTGCCGATTTGGAAAAAGACGTGAAGCTGATGAAGCAGCTGAACGTGAACGCGGTTCGTACCTCACACTATCCGCCCGACCCGAATCTGCTGCTGCTGGCCGATCTTTACGGCCTTTATGTGGTGGATGAAGCCGATATCGAAACGCACGGCTGCGGCTGTGACCCGATCGGCAAGATCAATTTTATCAGCAACGACCTCAAGTGGGCGCCGCGCTATATCGACCGCGTGATGCGGATGTATCGGCGCGACCGCAACCACGCCTGCGTGACCATGTGGTCGCTGGGCAATGAGGCGGGCGGCATCAAATGTCAGGATGCCTGCTACAATGAGCTGCACGCCGTTTGCCCCGAGATCCCGGTTCATTATGAGGGCGCGTCCCGCTCGCCGCGGCTGGGCTATGACGTTGTTTCCGAAATGTATACGCATGATGAAGAGATGCACAAGGTTGCCAACGGCACCCGCGGCAAGGGCTACAAGCAAAAGCCGTTCTTCCTGTGTGAATACTGCCACGCCATGGGCGTCGGCCCCGGTTCGCTGGAGGATTACTGGAAGCTGTTTTATGCCAACGACAATCTGATGGGCGGCTGCATCTGGGAATGGGCCGATCATGCCGTGTTCCATGAATACGGCGACCTGAAATACACCTACGGCGGCGACCACGGCGAACGCAAGCACGACGGCAACTTCTGCGTGGACGGTCTGGTTTATCCGAACCGCAAGCCGCACACCGGCGCTTATGAGATGCAGAATGTCTACCGGCCGCTGCGCGCCCGCTACACGCGCGGCAACAGCTTCGCTTTCCTCAACACCAACCGTTTCCGTTCCTCCGGCTATCTGACCATTCGCTGGTCGGTGCTGAAAAACGGCGTTGAGATCAAAAAGGGCGAGCTTTCACCGGATATCGCGCCCTGTGCCGAGCGCGTTTATAAAATCGACCTGCCGAAGATGAATGAGGACTATGAGTACCACGTCAACTTCGATTACTATGACGGCGAGACCAAGATCGCCGGCGAGCAGATCGCCATGAACGAGGTCTACACCAAATTCGTGCGCAAGAACACTACGAATATCACCATCGAAGAAAACATCACCAGCCTGATCGTGCATTTTGAAGGCGGCGACGCTGTGTTTGATATGCGCACCGGCGACTTTGTATCCTACGTGTTCGGCGGCAAGGAAATGCTCAATCAGGATCGCAGGAACGCCATGACCGTCATGCCGAATATCTACCGCGCCCTGACCGATAACGACAACGGTTATATGGGCAGAAAGTGGCTCTCCAACGGTTATGACAAGTGCTACTGCAAGCTGGAAGACATTGAGTACAGCCTGGATTACAACGAGGTGGAGATCGATATTGAACACTTTGTCTGCTTCGGCAACAAAAAGCTGTTCAAATCCCGCATCGAATACACGGTCAAGGGCAACGGCTGCGTCAAAATCAAGGCAAGCATCAAGCCGACCAAGTTCTTTATTGAGGACGATCTGCCCCGTTTCGGCCTGATGATCGAAATGCCCCGCAGCTTTGAAAATGTGGAATACTACGGCCTCGGCGAGCTTGAAAACCTGCCGGACTTCAAGGCACAGTCCCGCATCGGCATTTACAAAACGACCGTCAGCGCCATGCATGAGCCTTACATTCGCCCGCAGGATAACGGCAACCACGGCGAGACGAGATGGCTGAAGATCACAGACGATGACGGCAACGGCTTCCTGTTCTGCAACAGCAAGGGCAATTTCTCCTTCAGTGTCCATCATTACACGCAGCAGCTGCTGGATGAGGCAAAGCACGAGGAGGATCTGCACGATGAGGATACGACGGTAATCAGCATCGACGGCTTCATGCGCGGCGCCGGCACGGCCAGCTGCGGGCAGGATACGCTTAAGCAGTATCAGTTCAGCGTACAGGACGGCTTGAAGTTCCGCTTCTCCATCCTGCCGATCATCAGCGAGTGAAAGCGCAATGAAGAAATTCCAAAACGTCCTTCTTGCCAGCGATTATGACGGAACGCTCTATGACGAAAACGGCGAGATCACGCCGCAGGTGAGGCAGGCGATCGGCTATTTTATCCAAAACGGCGGCCGCTTCACGGTTTCCACCGGGCGCACGCAGCACGGGTTTCACGCCTATGACAGCAGCTATATCAACGCGCCCGTTTTGCTGGCCAACGGCGCTATGGCCTACGATTACGCGACCGGAAAAATCGTGTTTGAGCGCCCGCTCGGCACGGAGATCATTCCGGTGATCCGCGCAGTGAGGAAAACGTTCCCCGATACTTCGGTGGAATTCTTTCCGCATGAGGGCGGCTACATCCTGCACGATTCGCCGACCTCACAGGAGCATTTTCAAGTGCTGCAAATGCCGGTCAGTGTGATTGAAAAACCGGAGGACGCCGACCCGCCGTGGGCCAAGGTCATGTTCTTTTCACCGGCAGAATCGTCTGCAATCCAGCGCTTTTTAACGGAACGGTTCCCGTGGGTGAAATACCTGCCGACGACCGGCCGCTATGTGGAAATGCTGCAGCAGGGCGTGGACAAGGGCGCCGGGCTGTTCGCGCTGGCGGATGCCCTCGGCATTGCGCATCAGGATTGCTATGCGGTGGGCGACGGCGAAAACGACGTACATATGATCCGCGCCGCCGCCATCGGCTTTGTGCCCGCAAACGGCAGCGAAATGGCCAAACAGGCGGCTGACCGCATCGTTCGCCCGAACACTGACGGCACGGTCGCGCACGTGATCGAAATATTGGATGAGATTTATTCATCATAAAGCAAGAGCAGGACAGCGGCCGCAAACCGTTATCCTGCTCTGTTTTTTCAAAAAGTATCGCCGCGGTTCGTGTGTTGCGAACCGCGGCGCTGTTGTTTTGGTTTATTTCAGGTTTTCGTTCAATGTGGCAAGCTCGTCGGCCAGCACCGGCGGCAGCTTGTCGCCGAACTTGGCATAGAACTCGCCAATGCCTTCGGCTTCGGTCTGCCACAGGCCCTTGTCGACTTCGAGCATCGCCTTGAGGGAATCAAGCGAAACCTCGTCTTCAATGCCTTCGCGGTTGATGTCTTCCGCCTTGGGCACATAGCCGATGGCGACTTCGTCGGCATCGACCTTGCCTTCGCAGCGGTCGAGGATCCATTCCAGCACGCGCAGATTGTCGCCGAAGCCCGGCCACATGAAGTTGCCGTCATCGTCCTTGCGGAACCAGTTGACGTTGAAGATCTTGGGCGCCTTGTCGGGGTCGAGGGTCTTGCCGATATCGATCCAGTGCTGCCAGTAATCGCCCATGTTATAGCCGCAGAAGGGAAGCATCGCCATGGGGTCGCGGCGCACAACGCCGACGGCGCCGGAAGCGGCAGCCGTGGTTTCGGAAGCCATGATGGAGCCGACGAACACGCCGTGGTTCCAATCACGGGAT
>CADBPL010000051.1 GCA_902796535.1 Oscillospiraceae bacterium | reverse complement strand
TTGCAGTCCTCAAACACCGGGTGGATGGAGGTGCCGGGCAGAATGTCGTGGAACTGGTTGGTCATCAGCACGCGCCACGCCGCTTCCAGCCGCTGCTTCGGGTAATCGTAACCGCCCGTGAACCCGGCCAGCACGCTGAGCATTTCGTTTTGCACCAGCGCGATCTCGCCCTTGCGGTTGTTCTTTTTGACAAAGGCCTGGCTGGTGAAGGTGCCGCGGTGGTTTTCATAATACATTTCGCCGTTCCACACGGGCAATTCGTCTTTATGCTCGGCGATCGCTTCAAAAAAGTCGTCCACATGGCCGATCTCCGCCTTGGGCAGGCCGGGGAAATTCTGCAGGCGTCTTCCGCGCTCGAGCATCCAGTAGGTCGGGCCGCCGCCGCCGTCGCCGTAGCCGTACATGCCCATGGCGGTGTCGAGCTGCTCCTTGTTGTTGCACTCGTTGTCGGCGGTCATCAGTTCGCTCACGCTGAACATGCAGTTGTAGCTCGGGCGCATCAGGTGCGCCATGACCTGCGTGCCGTCGTTGCCCTGCCAGCGGAACATATTGAACGGGAATTTGTTGGTGTCGTTATAGGTGAGCTTGGAGGTGATGAAGTTGGTCATGCCGCAGCGCCGGATGATCTGGGGCAGCGCCCAGGTGAAGCCGAAGCAGTCGGGCAGCCAATAGGTTTTGGAAACCCTGCCGAATTCCTTTTGGAAAAACTCGGTGCCGTAAAGCACCTGCCGGATGAGCGCTTCGCCCGAGGCGATGTTCGTGTCGGCCTCGACCCAGACGTTGCCGCAAATATCCCACTGGTTGGCTTTGACTTTTTCTTTGATCTGCTCAAACAGCTCCGGGTAATGATCCTTCACCATCTGGTAAAGCACGGCCTGACTCTGGCCGAAGGTCATTTCGGGGTACTGCTCCATGAGGGAAACGACGTTGGAAAACGTGCGCGCGCTCTTGCGGATGCTCTCCTGCACGCGCCACAGCCACGCCACGTCGATGTGGCTGTGCCCGGTCAGGATCACGCGCGAGGCTGCCGCCCACGGAATTTTGGCAATGCGCTCGCCGTAGAGCTTGCGGGCGCGGACGATGGAACGGCGCACGGCCGGTTCGTCAAAATCATAATCCACCTCGTGCAGGCTGTCGTCAACGGCGGCATACACAAGGCTTTTGATGTGGTCGTCTTTGATAAAATCCAGCGCCTCAAACGCGATCTCCAGATCGTACCAGTAGCCTTCGCACGCTTCGTCCGGCGTCCAGAGGGTAGCGGTTTCAAAATCATAAGCGTCAAACGCGGCGCCATCCATGGCCTTGTCGCAAAAATCCATGGAATTGACGCCCGCTTCCAGGCAAACGGTCAGCGCCGCGCCCGCGGGATAGGTTTTTTTGAGCAGCACGGTGCCGCGTTCGGGCGCGTGGTTGCAGGTGGAAACCGACCCGACGATCTCGCCGTTCACGCGCACCAGCGCTTCTCCGCCGACGTTGCATTCCAGCCGCAGCGGCTTGTTCGCCATTTCCGGCGGCACGGTGACGGTGGTGGTGAAAAAATGCGCCTCGTCGTAACCGGCAAACCAGCGTTCACCCCGTTTAAACGGCACGCTCTCGCTTTCCATCGTGTAAACGCCGTTATCGAAACGGCCCTTCTGATAGACCCAGTCCTCCAGCGGAAGTGTGAAAAGGGCGCGGTATTTGTTGAGCTGACGGTACATATCCTTCAATACGCCGCGCTTTGGTGTTAACATGAAAAATCCCCCTCGCGTGATTTGGCGGAATCGCCTTTATTTTTTGCGCGTGCCGCGGTTTTGCCCGGCACTGCGGTTTTGTGTGCTGTTTCGGTTTTGCGTGCTGTTTCGGTTTTGTGCGCTGTGGTTTTGCGTGCTGTTGCGGTAGTGAACCATCTGCACCTTCTGGCGGCGGCGGTTGGCGCTGTCGCGCGCCTGCAAAACGAGCAGCCCGACGGCCGCCAGCAGCGCGAGCGCCAGAAACACCTTGAACACGGCGGTGTGGGTGAATTCGCCGAGCTTGCCGAACACAAACAGGAACAGGTTGCGGTGCACGTCCTCCGCCGCGACCAGCTTGATGCGCATGATCTCCACGCCCGCGTGCATCACGGCAGCGTCGCACACCTCCTCGCCTTTTTTCAGCGGCGCCTCCAGCTTTTCCGGCAGGCTGCCCTTCACCGGCTCGATGAGCACGCTCCCGTCGGTGACGCTGTCGGGCACGAGCGCCATATAATCCTCCTTCGGCACCAGCCGCACGTGGTCAACGCCGCTGGCGTATTTCACGGCGGCCACCTTGACGATGTGGCTGGTGGGCGCCACGGTTTTGAGGCGGATATATTTGAACGTCCAGTTGAAAATGGCTTTTGCGTCCATGAACGCAAAGTTTTCGTTGTAGCCGTCCTTGTCATAATCGTAAAACGGCGCGCCCATCATGGCGCAGATATAGCGGTAGCCGTCCTTCGCGGCCACGGTCACCACGCACTTGCCCGCATTGGAGGTGGAGCCGGTTTTGACGCCCTTCGCTTCGGGCAGATAGTATTCGCGGTAGCCGCTGAGCATCAGGAAATTGGTGGTGCGCACCTTGCGCGGCTTTTGGAGGTTCGTCTGCGGCAGTTTATATTCGGTCAGCGCCGTAAGCTCCTGAAAAACCGGGAACGTGAGCGCGTATTCGGCAAAGGCCGCCATATCTTTGGCGCAGGAATAGTGGCCGTCCTCATCCAGCCCGTGGGCGTTGACAAAGTGGCTGTCTTTGCAGCCCAGGCGCGCGGCGGTCTCGTTCATCATGGCAATGAATTTTTCATAGGAGCCGCCGCCGATGTAATCGGCAATGGTGGTCGCCGCCTCGTTGGCGGAGGCGATGAGCAGGCAGGCGAGCAGATCCTTCATCGTCACCTTTTCCCCGGCCTTCAGGCCGCCCAGCGAGCTTTCGGTGCCGGCGAGCTGGCGGATGCATTTTTCCGGCACTTCGATCTCGGTGGTCAGATCCTTGCAGTTTTCCAGCGCGACGATGGCGGTGATGATCTTGGTCAGCGACGCCGGCGCGCAATGCTCGGTTTCGTTTTTGGCAAACAAAACGTCGTGCGTGTCCATGCTCGCAATGTAATAGCGCGGCGTCTGGATCTTGTAAGGCACCCTTTCTCTTTTACTGTTGAGCACCGTTACGTCGTCGTTATAAAGCGCGCTCACGGGCAGCGAAAACGCGCCGGAAAGCACAACGATCGCAGTCAGCAGAAAAATTATTGCTTTTTTCATAGACAAAGCCTCACAAAATGTAGTATGATAAAAACAGTTTTCGACAAATCCTGTATTTTTTTGAAGGGACTGTGCGCAATTATGGTATACGTAACGGGCGACCTCCACGGCGATCTGAACCGGCTGGAGGCGATCAAGCTGAAAAAAGGCGACACGCTCATCGTCTGCGGCGATTTCGGCTTTGTGTGGGACGGAAGCGCGATGGAAGAAAAAACGCTGCGCCGCCTGGGCAAAAAGAAATGGAACATCTGCTTTATCGACGGCACGCACGAGGGCTTCGACCTGCTCGACGGGTACGACGTGGGCGTGTTCTGCGGCGGCAAGGCGCACAACATCAGCGGCAACCTCTACCACCTCATGCGCGGGCAGATTTTTTCGATCGAGGGCGAAACGTATTTTACCATGGGCGGCGGCGAAAGCCCCGACATTGAGCTGCTGTTTGAAAACGGCGCCTGGTCGCGCCGCGAAACGCCGAGCGCCGAGGAGCTGACGGAGGGCGCGGAAAACATTGAAAAATGCGGCTGCAGGGTCGATTACATCATCACCCATGAACCGCCCGCCAAAATCAAAAACTTTTTATGCCTTCACAACGAACGACCCGCCACCATTTCGGGGCTGAACGCCTATTTTGACGAATTGAACGATTCCTGCGAATATAAGCGCTGGTTCTTTGGCAGCATGCACCTGGACAAGCGCGTTTCCACCTCCTGCATCGCCGTTTACAAAAAAGTGATCTGCGCGAGCAC
>CADBPL010000050.1 GCA_902796535.1 Oscillospiraceae bacterium | reverse complement strand
TTGCCGTTCCTTACGCATTCTTGCGTGCCGCGCTTGTCAGACAGCGCCAACGGCAGGCTTGTGCAAAAACAAGCTTTTTGACCCCTCCGTCACGGCTCACGCCGCGCCACCTCCCCTTGCAGGGGAGACGAGGCAAAAGGAGAAGCCTGTGCTTTTTTGACCGAACCACAGAATCAGCCCGTCGGGTGAGCGCAGCAAAGGAAACCTGCCGGTGGCTGACGCACCGGTTCCTGCCGCCCTGCAAGAACGTGCATCCCGCAACCAGTCGATCATGAGCTTTTTTCTTCGTAACGTAAAAACCCGCGCGGCGGTCGAGGTCGATCACCGTGCGGGTTGAATGATTCATGATTCAAATCAAGCGCTCATTTGTTTTTGCCGTATTTTTCTTTATACTCCAGACACAGCATCGTGATGTCGTCAAACTGCGGCGCGTCGCCCACAAAGCGGTCGACGTCTTCCTTGACGATGCGCAGGGTCTCTTCGGGCGTAGCGTCGGCGCAGCGGTTGAGCGCGGCTTGCAGCCGCTCCATGCCGTAAAGCTGATTGTTCGCGTCGGTCGCCTCGGTCACGCCGTCGGTGTATTGGAACACACGGTCGCCCACGTTCAGCTGAATTACGCCGCTCTTATAGCGCATGCCTTCCATACCGGCCAGAACAAAGCCGGGGCGGATCTTTTCGGGCGCATAGCCCGTGGCCGCGCGATAGAGGAACGGCATTTCATGCCCCGCGTTGACATAGGTGAATTCGCCCGTTTCCAAATCGAGCACACCCTCAAACGCCGTGATGAACAGCCCTTCGCTGTTGGCTTCGCACAGCAGGTCGTTGACATCGGTGAACACGTCGTTCAGGCTCTTGTTGAGCAGCGTATGGTCCTTGATGAGCGTTTTGCCGATGACCATGAACAGCGCCGCAGGAACGCCCTTGCCGGAAACGTCCGCCATGACAATGGCGATATGCGTCTCATCGACCATGAAGAAATCGTAAAAGTCGCCGCCGACTTCCTTCGCGGGCGTCATGGACGCGTGGATATCAAACTCTTTTCGATCCGGGAACGCCGGGAAAATGCAGGGCAGCATGGACGCCTGAATGTTTTGCGCAACATCCAGCTCCGCGCCGATGCGCTCTTTTTCGGCGGTGACCGCCGTGAGGTTGCTGATGTAATCCTTCAGGCTCATCGTCATGCGCTCAAAGCTTTCGCTGAGCAGCTGAACCTCGTCGTTGGTGTCGATCTCGGAACGGTAATCAAGGTTGCCGTCGCCGACCCGCTTGATCTGCTCGGCCATGTGTTCAAGCGGATAGGACAGTTTGGCGCTGTAGCGGTTCACCCGGCGCAGGATGAACAGGAACAGCACGCCGCCGAACACCAGGATCGCCGCGGCGACATACCAGCTCAGCCGCGCGTTTCTCACGGCGGGGGCAATGATCTCCTCCCGCGGCAGGATGACCGCCAGCTTCCAGCCGGTCGCCTCAACCGTATCAAACGATATGTAAACCTCTTCGTTTTTGATCCTGCTTTCGATCATACCCTCCGGCTTTTCGGTCAGGCTGCCCACCGCCGTTTCTCCGCCGAGCAGGTCGGCCGAAGTTACGGCCTTCGCGTCGGCTTCGCTCACGTCGGCACAGATCCACTGACCGTCCGCCGAAAACAGCATCCCGTAGCCGTCCTTCACACCGGTTTGGAAATCAAGGATGTCGTTGCGGATGTTTTCAATGTTGATATCCGCGCCGATAACGCCGTGAAGCGCGCCGGCCACCGAATACGGCACGGAAATGGTCACCATCAGGCCGCGCCCGAAGGTGTCGGTATAGGTGTCGGAGATCACCGTTTTGCCGGAAGCCAAAGCGTTTTTGTACCACCCGGCGTTGGCCGTGTCGGGGTTATAGGCGCCGATGCCCTGTTTGTCCAGCACATTTTTGTCGTAGCCGATGTTCACATGAGACAGCGTTGCCGCATAGAGGCTGACAACGGTCGGGCAGTGATCCATCAGGGTGCGGAAGCACGGCTCCAGAGACGAGAGCAGGTTGGCCTCGTTCACAATGGCGGCGTCCTTCTCCTCCCCTTTTTCAAACGGCAGCCAGTGCAGCTGGTTGCCGGTCACGTCGGGCGAAAAATCATCCGGCGTTTTCAGCTTCCGCGCCGTGAAAAGGCCGGGGTTGGCATAGAGATACTCCGTGTAACTCGCCGCCTGCTCAATGCGCTGCACAATGCCGCTGATCTGCGCGCTGATGGTATCGGCCTGACCGGCGGTGAACACAGCGGCGGAATTGACCGCCTGATCGATCAGCTGCTCTTCACTGCGGTTGCTCAGGATACCCATGCCGATTTCGCTGAGGATCAGCGTCGGGATCATGGTGAGCAGGAAGACCAGAAGCAGGGCTCTTTGCAGTTTTTTACGAATGCTTGTCGGATTCCTCTTAGCTTTCATCGCTATCTATCTCCCATTTTCTGTTCGTCAGCTCCCGCCGGATGGCCGCCGCCGCCTGCTGCGTATGCCAGAGCAGAATGTGCGGGGTTTTCCAAACGGAATAACGATCAAGATCAACCTGTTTTTGCGCGGTGCAGCCTAATTCAACTCCTGCGCAGTTGAGCAGGAACCGGTAAGACGCCCGATTGAACAGCCCGCTGTCAAACATCTGACCCGCCGTGCGGTATTGATCGATTTCATAAACCTCGCCGACAGTGAGCGCCACGCCGCGTTTGATATAGGCCTGCATCATGGCGTAAAACAGCGCGTAGGGCATTTCGTGCGGGGTATCAGCCCCGACGGAAATGATCTCCTTGGCGTAACCGCACGCGCCGGCCGCCCGGGCCTGCGCCAGACACGCCGCATCCGCCTGCCTTGCGGGGAGCGGGGTCAGATCGGCAAAGGTATCCGCCTGCGCCATACCGAACCAAAGCAGGCCGCAGACCTCGCCGCCGTATTCCCCGACCAGAAGCGTTTCCGCCCGATCGTTCAGAATGCGTTCCAGATCAGCCTCCCGGCTGATCTCGAACATCCCGCCGTTCCGGGCAAAAAGACCGTCTTTGGCGTTGAGCTGCTCATGGCAGCGCTCCGCCGTGATTTGCACACTGCGGTAAAGCTGCGCCAGCCGCGCAATATCGGCAGGCGCGGCGGATCGGATCTGTATGTGCTGTGTGCCGCAATGAAATTGAACCATGAATGATATCCTCAAATGATTACCGTTAAATTGTTGATACCGAAGGTTTCCCGGTAATCGACTACGTCGCAGGTGTCGGTGACCAGCTTCATGCCGAGCATATCGGCCAGCGCCAGCATGGCGTCGATATCCTGCGAGTCGCTTTTCTTTTCTTCATAATACGCGATGGGGTTGAACTGCTTGCCGTCATAGCGCAGGCGCAGAACCAGCACACCGGGGTTGATGAGCACGCGCAGGCTGATGATGTGCCGCCGGGATTCACTGGTGGAATAGCTCATGGCAAGATGCATCATTTCATCCATCGAAAGGGTAATGAGCATCTGACGCTTGGGCGGCAGCTCGTTCTGCTCGCAAAACGCCTCCAGCTGCTGCAGTGCGTCGGTGATCCCCTCCTCCGTGTCGGGGATGCACATTGCAATGGAGGAGCCGCTCTTTTCGTATTTTGTGTCGATCAGCAACACAGGCGAAAGATCGGGGTTCCTGCGGCGCGCCAGAGCGTGCAAAAGCACAGCCAGAAGCAGCGTGGCCGCTTCGCAGGCGGTAAACGACAGCCAAAGCCCCGTTTCGCCAAAGCCCTTCATCAGCAGGAAAGCGCATCCGACCGCCCAGATCAGGCTGTGGAACAGCGTCAGCGTGTTCGCCAGCGCCGTGTGGTTATTGGCCAGGTGCAGATAAATCAGCACGTTTGCCGCCAGCGCCAGCGGCAGGGACAGGGCAAACAGACGCACGGCCCCTGCGGCTTCGCGCGCGCCGTCCACAATGCCGAACAAGCGCGCGATCTGCGGCGCGAAAACGAACACGATTGCGGTGAAAACCGCAAGCAGCACCAGACTCACGCGCAGGGCGGCGCGCACGGTGCGGCGCATGCTGACCGTGTCGCGCTCGGCGGCAAAAACGCTGAGCAGCGGCACGAGCGCGCCGGCACAGCCCGCGGTGATCGACAGCGAAAATGAATTGACGGAATTGACCACCGACAGCGACGACAGGGCGGCCGAGCCGACCATCGCCACGATCAGGCGGTTGAGCAGATAGCTTTTGACAAGAATGGACGCGTTTTCGGTCGCGCCCGGGCTGCCGACCTTGAGGATCTGCGCGGCGGCTGCCCCAAACTCCCTCGCGCTCATTTTTACAAAGCCGAGCGTCCGGCTTTTTCCGGCAATGAAGATCACGCCGAACAGCGTGGCGCCCGCAGAGCCTGCGATGTTGGCAATGGAAATGCCGGTCACGTCAAGCCTGACCAGCGCAAAATCGAGCAAAACCGTCACGGCCACCATGATAACAAAGGTGAGCGTCGTCGCAACGGGCTTATCGTCCAGCCGGAGCATATTGAACGACAAATAGATGCCGGCAATGAACACGCCGCCGGGCACCATAACGCGGGCATATGCTTCCACATCCGCCCGCAGCGCTTCGGGCGTGCCCAGCCAGTTAATCAGCTGCGGCAGAACAAGCATGAAAAGCAGCGAAAACAACGCGCAAAGCCCCGCGGTCAACAGATAGGTTGCCGTGAAGGTTTTGCGGCAGCCTTCGCTGTCGTTTTGTCCGATCTGCTTGGCGCACAGCGCGCTGCCGCCGATGCCCGCCAGATTGCCGACGGTGGCAAAAACATAATAAATCGGCAGCACAAGGCTGACGACTGCCAGCTTTTGCTCGCCCAGCGCATTGCCGATGACGATGTTGCCGACAATGGAGCCGAGACAGCTGCAAATAATGGCAAAAACAGAGCTGAAGTAAAACCGTTTGAATATGTCAAACAGCATTCCTTCATCGCTGTTTTTGTCAACAGCAAACGCTTTTCTGTTCATTCGATCGTCAGCACGTCGCTGAAGCCCGTGATCTCAAACACCTCGCCGATGGTTTCGTTCACGTTGCAGACCACCATGGTGCCCTGTTTGTTCATCTGCTTTTGCGACGTGAGCAAAACGCGCAGACCGGCGGAAGAAATATATTCCAGCTGCGCAAAATCAAAGCGCAGCGCGGTCACGCCGTCAAGGCTGGCCTGCAGCTCCTGCTCGAGCAGCGGCGCGGTGGTGGTGTCCAGGCGGCCCTGCAGAGCAATCGTGAGAGCGCCGTCTTTAAAGGTTTTACTAATATTCATTTTTATTACCTCTGTATCTCAGGCATTCCTGCGGAATTGCCTCATATTTTTTTGGAAATCGTCAGAATATTGTGACCGTCGGTATATTCATAGGTCATGCCGTCCATGGTCTTGCGCACCATCATGATGCCCAGACCGCCGATCTGCCTTTCTTCTGCGGAAAGCGTGATGTCGGGGTCTTCCCGGTCTAACGGATTGTAGGGAATGCCGCTGTCGGTGAAGGTCAGCACAAACAGGCGCTGCGGCGCGTCAAACGCAGCGGTCACCGTCACTTCCCCCGCACCGCCGGGGTAGGCATAGTGCGCAATGTTGCTGAACAGCTCGTCGACGGCAATGTTGAGCTGCATCAGCGCTTTCATGCCGCAACCGTTCGCTTCCAGCATTTCGTCAACGAACGACGTGACGGCCGGAAGATTTTCGATCGCCGCTTTGACCGTGATCTGTGGCAAAAGGATCCCCCCTTTTTTATTTTGATAATGTAATGTAATCAAAAATTCAAAGAATCGACCTTGGTGAGCAGATCGCTCAGGCACTGCTTGCAGTGGTTGATCAACTCGGTGTTTTCCGGATCGCGGCGGATGGTGCGGCGCAGCAGACGCGTGTAGCCGAGCACCATTGCTTTGTTTTCATAGGCGGCGACAGCGGCGTCATCGGTCGTGTCGAAGTATTTTTCCAGCGTCTTGCGCCAGATCTGTAACGTAAGCTCATAAGGAATGCCGAGGAATTTTTCGGTGACGGAATGATCCAGCTCGCCAAAGCCCTTGTTGGCCAGAAAGACGGAGCCGAATTCAAACACGGGGTGACCGACGCAAAGCGTATCCATATCGATCAAAAGCACCTCGCCGTTCTGCACCATGACGTTGTTGAAATGGTAATCACCGTGCAGCATGGTGTCACGTTCCGGCACCGCCTCGATCAGGGCGATCAGCTTTTCGGCTTCCGCCTCGGGCAGCGCGCCTTTCAGATCCTGCGCCCAGCGCAGCGCAACCTCTTTCATGCGGGGCATTTCGCCCGGCTTGACAGCGGTGGAATGGATCTGCCTGAGGAGCTTGACGAATTCATCGACCGTTTCATCCAGTTTGGACGGATCGGCCTTGACGATCTTGGAAAAGGATCTGGCGTTGAGCAGCTCAAAGACCGAGCCGTAACTGTTGCCGACCTTGACCACGTCGTAGGGAATGGCCGTGGGAATGCCCATAACGAACGCTTTGCGCGCCAGCTCCCGTTCGCGGTGGATGTCGGGCAGGCTGTCGGGGTTGCGGTAAACCTTGATGATGGTGTCGGGATCCAGGCGGTAAACCACGCCGTTGGAGCCCTGACCGATCATTTCGCAGCCCTCGATGGACAGGCGGCGGTACGCCTTTTGAATATCCATCATTTCGGTGAAGCCGGTCATTTCCAGCACTTCATAGACGTCTGAAACGACGTTTGTGATCGTCAGATCGCGGAACTGTTTCCTGAGCCGGAGGATGATGCGCAGGCCGACGGAAGAAATATAGGTGAGGTTTTCCGCGTCGAGGATGACGTTTTTCGGGCTGTTTGCCGCAAGGATCTCATTGATCTCTTTTTCAATTCCCGCGGCGTTTGCCGAATCGATATGACCCTCCAGAAAAATGGTGAGGATGCCGTCGTTAAGAGTGGATTTCATGGGTTGACTCCTTTCCGAACACTTTATCGGTGAGCATGATGTATTCCTGATAAGCTGCGGTGTGCGCCAGATCTTTCAAGGCTTCGGCGATGCTGCGGTAGTACCATTCCTGCCTTTTTTTGTCTTTCTGGTTGAACATCTGCCACATCCCGTCGCCCCCGGTGAGAAAAAGCTGATAAAAAGAGCGCATATTCGACAGCTTATCGCTCAACCACAGGATCCTGACGTTGGGATCCTCTGCGTTTTTCAGCTCTTCGAGCGATTCTTCCTTGCGCAGCGTCCAGCTCGATTCTTCCGACATTTCGCGGTGCTTATCCTCCGTTTCACCGGCAACGAGCGCTGCGATCTTTTCGCCGAACATTTTTCGGATCTGTTCCAGCGTCACGTCGGTGTCCTCCACCGTGTCGTGCAGCAGCGCGGCCGCCATCACGTCCGGATCGGTCGTCAGGGTGGAAGCGATCACAGCCGCCTCCATGGCGTGGATAATGGCCGGCGTCCGCGACGCCTTGCGGTATTGGCCGCTGTGCGCCGCAATGGCGAACATCATCGCTTTGCTGATGATGTCCTCCGCATATTCATAAGATGAATCCTTCATATATCTATCCTTATAGTTTTTTTGTCATTGTAACAGATTCACGCCAATAAAGCAAGTCATTCCGGCGTGTTTTTTCTTTATGCTTATTTATCGTTTTTTTGCCGGACGGGTCTTCATTTTTCTTGACCCTGAACGGGAAATGTGCTATGATAACGAAAAAAACAGCCTTGACGGCAAGATGGAGGATGCCAGAAAATGAAGAAAAAACTGCTCTGTATTGTCCTTACGGTTTTGTTCCTCGTTCCGTTCTCTGCCTTCGGCGCAACGGCGCCGAACCGCGCCGCCCCGGGCAGCTACACCATCGTTTCGCCTTACGCCGACGTTGTCTGGTCGGGCGACAACGCGTGGGGCGCCTACAAGGGCAACCTGCACACGCATTCGTTTGTCAGCGACGCCAGGGTCGATTTCCGCGACATGATCCTGGAATATTACAAGCAGGGGTTCGATTTTCTCGCCATGACCGAGCACGCCGTGACCGGCAAAGCCTGGAACGAAAAACAGGTCGAGCTGCCGCTCTACGCCTATCAGCGCATCATCGGCAACACCGTTCACACCCTGACCGATGAAGAATTTGAGGGCGTCACCTCCGGCGCCTACCCCATCAACGGCAAGCCCCGCGGCCGCGGCATGACCTGCGTGACCGGCGGCAACGAGCTCAACGGCCTGACGGTGACCAAATGCCACGTCAACGGCCTCTTCCTGCCGGAAAACGTCGGCAATAACCACCTCGGTTTTGAAAACGACCATGAGGGCGCAGTCCGTCTGGTTGAAAGAACCGGCGGCGACGCGGTTTCCTTCATCAACCACCCGGGCGACTGGTTCCACGGCGCCGGCGACCGCTCGCTTTCGTTCAAGCCCGAATACATCGATTATTACGCCAACATCCTCCTCGGCTATGATTCCTGCCTGGGCATGGAGGTGTTCAACGAAAACAACTCCCCCACCCGCTATGACCGCGTTTTGTGGGACAACCTTCTGATGAAGTGCCTGCCCTACGGCAAAAACATCACCGCCTTCGGCAACAGCGACGCCCATTATCTCAACGACGTTGATTCCTCCTTCAGCACCTTTATGATGGAAGAAAACGACATGGCG
>CADBPL010000049.1 GCA_902796535.1 Oscillospiraceae bacterium | reverse complement strand
TCGTCTTTGATGCCGAAGTATTTCTGGATCATCTGCGGCAGACCCCAGGTGCCGAAGCTGGTCATAAGCACGGTCGCCATGAGCGTGACCCACTCTTTTCCGCCCATTTTCCAAAAGCCGTGCTGCGGGTCCTTCGCATAGTCGAGCACGCCCTGCAGGCCGCCGACCGCTTTGCAGCGAACGACGAAAATGATCATGAGCGCGACGCCGAACATCATGACGATGCCCTGAATGAAGTCGGCTCTCGCCTGCACCAGATAGCCGCCGAACACCAGCAGCGCCAAAGCGACCACGGCGATAACGATCATGCAAATGGTATCGTCCACGTGCAGCAAAATCTTCGCAATGCTGGCAAGGCCCTTGTAAACGGAAGCGGAATAGGGCACCATGAACACAAAGATCACGACAGCGGCAAAGGTTTTGAGCGCTTTGGACTGATAGCGTTTTTCAAAAAACTCGGGCATGGTCTTGAGCTTGAGGCGGCCGGATACGTCGCGCGTGCGGCGCGCAAGCACCTTCCAAGCCAGCCACGAACCGAAAATGGCGTTGCCGATACCGGCCAGAATGCCCCACAGACCAAACTTCAGGCCCGTGCCGCCGGCGTAGCCGACGAACATCACGGCGGAAAAATAAGCCGTGCCGTAAGACAGTGCGGAAAGCCACGCCCCCGCGTTGCGCCCGCCGACCGTAAAATCGGCAATGCTCTTGGACTTACGCCCTTCGATAATACCGACGGCGAACATTATTATAACATACAACACCAGAAAAGACCATAAAAATATTTGCTGTTTGTCCATTTGACGATCCCCTTTTTGTTTGTTTTAGTGCTTTAAAGCGTTTATCTTTTAAAGCTGCAAAACGATTATACCCCATCTTTTTCGGAAAGTCAACCGCTTTTTTCAGATTCCGGCCAATCTTTTTTGAAAACTTGCTTCAGCGGTTGCCAAGACGAAAAAAATACTATATAATGGTTCATATATTTAGAATAAAAATACAATGGAGGTTTTCTATGAAATACGGGATCTACTACGCCTATTGGGAAAAGGAATGGGGCGGCGATTTTCTGCCCTATATCCCGCTGGTCAAAAAGTTAGGGTTTGACATTCTGGAAGTCCCCTGCGGCGACTTTCACAAGGTGGACGACGCTTTCTTCCATGAATTGAAACAGGCGGCCGACGCGGAAGGGATCATCCTCACCGGCGGCTACGGTCCCCGCCCCGAGCACAACTTAGCCTCGACTGACGCGGCGGCGGTGGAAAAGACGTTCGCCTTTTATGCCGACGTGTTCCGCAAAATGGAGATCGCGGGCATCGGCTGCATCGGCGGCGCGCTGTACTCCTACTGGCCGGTCAACTTCAAGGCCGGGTTCGACAAGCCTGCCGATTTTGAACGCAGCGTCAACGGCATGCGCCGACTGGCCGATATGGCGGCCGACCACGGCATTGAGCTGAACATGGAGGCGCTCAACCGCTTTGAAGGCTATCTGATCAACGACTGCGACGAGTGCCTCAACTACGTCAACGCGGTCGATAAAAAGAACGTTCACGTCATGCTCGACACCTTCCACATGAACATTGAAGAAGATTCCTTCACCGATGCGATCAAAAAGGCCGGCGCGAAGCTCGGGCATTTCCACATCGGCGAAGGCAACCGCCGCCCGCCCTATGCCGAAGGCAGAATGCCGTGGAAAGCCATCGGCGACGCGCTGCACGCCATCGGCTACGACGGCAGCATCGTGATGGAGCCGTTCGTGCGCCCCGGCGGACAGGTCGGCAAGGATATTTCCATCTGGCGCGATCTGTCGCACGGCGCGACCGATGACGACTTAAGCAAAGACGCAGCAGAATCCGTCAGATTCCTGCGTGAGCTCTGGGGTTAACGAGGAGGAAAAGCCATGAACATTAAAAACAACGTCTACCGCGTCGGCAAATTCGACCAACTGACCCGCACCGTTTACACCACCGCCAACGGGCTGCCCTCCAACTGCGCCACCGCGCTTTGTTTTGACAAGGCAGGCAAGCTCTACATCGGCA
Organism: Oscillospiraceae bacterium; assembly: GCA_902796535.1. Lineage (GTDB taxonomy): Bacteria > Bacillota > Clostridia > Oscillospirales > Acutalibacteraceae > UBA8612. The sequence goes on along the minus strand of CADBPL010000049.1, from coordinate 5,149 downwards.
CAGACAAGGGGCTTTCCGCGCTGGAAAACGGCAAATTCGTGCCCGTGAACCTCGGCGTCAGGAACCCGAAGATCACCATGCTCGCCGTGTCCGACAACGGGCTTTACATCGGCGTGGAAAAGGAACTGCTGGAATTTGACGGCAAAAAGGTCACCGCACGCCGCAGCTTCACCTCCGAATTGGTAGACGTGAAAAAAGACGGCGACAACACCGTTTGGGTTTTGACGAAAACCGTGCTCTACCGCCTTCCCGCAGGCGCGAGCGATTTTGATATGAAGATCGGCGTTCCCGGCAACGGGCTTTGCCTTGCCGTGCGCCAAAACAACGTTGTCTACGTCGGCTCTGAAACCGGCGGGCTGAGCGCGCTGGCCGGCAAGCGCTGGCACTGGTCGGAACTGACCAGCGAAATTTCCGGCCTGCCGAGCAACTGCGTGACCAGCCTTGACATCGACTCGGTCGGCAACGTCTGGGTCGGCACCGACAAGGGGCTTTGCGTTTATGACAACAAGGGGCTTTGGCTGACGCACAACGAAGTGCGCGAGCTGCCGGACGCAAGCATCACCGGCATGGCCGTTGCCGAAAACGGCGACCGCTATCTGACCACGACCACCGGCCTGATCCACATGCACAACGGTCAGCTCAGCTATTACGGCTACAAGCGCTGGCTGCCCCATATGCACGCAACCGGCGTTGCGCTGGGCAAAAACGGCAGCTTCTGCGTGGCAACGGCGGACGGCGTCAGCCTGTTTGAAACCAGGCGGATGAGCCTGGAAGAAAAGGCCGTTGAAATGCGCAGGACGACCGAAACCTACAACATCCGCAAGGACGGCTGGGCGCTCGACCGCACCCTCGACCATGAGGGCGTGGTATCGCTGGAGGAAGGCTACATCCCCAACACCGACAACGACGGCCACTGGACCGGCGCCTACGTCGGCGCGCTGTGCTACGAATACGCCTGCACCAAAAGCGAAGAGGTGCGCGCTGCCGCCGCCCGCAGCCTGCGCGCGCTCATCCGTTTGACCGAGGTCACGGGCATCGAGGGCTTCCCCGCCCGCGCCATCCGCTACCCCGACGAACGCGATTACGGCACGGGGCAGCGTGAGGAATGGCACTACACCACCGATCAGGACGGAAATGAGCTCGAATGGCTGGGCGAGACCTCGTCGGATGAGATCGTCGGCCACATGTACGCCTACGCCAACTATTATGATCTGGTGGCGGACGAAGAAGAAAAGGAAATGCTCCGCAGCGTGGTCACCAAGATCATGACGCATATTCTTGAACATAATTTCCGCCTGATCGACACCGACGGCAAGCCGACCACCTGGGCCAACTGGGACCCCGAAATATTGAATCACGACCATAAGTGGATCTATGAAAAGGGCACCAATTCGCTGCAGATGCTCACCTTCCTCAAAATGGCGTCGCACATGACGGGCGATCAAAAATATGAGGCGCTGTTCCGGACGCTGGCGGCCGACAAGCATTATGCCATGAATCTGCTGCATTACAAAATCGCGGACGGCCACATCTGCCACATTGACGACAACCACGACTTTTTGATGATCACCATGCTCATGCGCTACACGGACGATCCCCTGCTGCGCGCCATGTTCGCCGTGGGTCTGACCGACCACTGGCGCGATGAACGCGTGGAGCGCAATGCGTTTTTCAACTTTGTTTACGGTCAGGCGACCGGGGAACGCTGCGACGTGGAAAACTGCGTGGACGAGCTGGTCGATTACCCCATGGATCAGGTCATGTGGACGCTTTACAACAGCCACCGCAGCGACCTGGAATGGGATCTTTCGCCCACGCAGCAGGGGCTGATCCCGCAGCTGAAAGAGCCGCTTGAGGCGCACAGCCGCCGCCTGCTCTATTTCGATTCCAACCGCTTCATCTGCGACAGCGGCATTGCCGGCAAGGCAGAGGAGCTGTTCTGCCGCTCCGACGACCCGACCGCCTTCACCATGCTCCCCGGCACCGGCAAAGACAGGGGTCTGAAATTCAAAACCTGCACGAGCTTCACCCACCCCTACTGGTTCGCGCGCTATTTCGGTCTGATCGAGGAAGCCTGAACAGGCAGCCCCGTATTTTGACAAAAAGGGATGATAAACCATGAGCAAGCCACGCAAAACGGTTGACGATTATTTTAACCGCAACAAATGGGTGTTCAGCCTGGGCGGCATCGGCCGCGATATGTGCTACGCCCTGTTCACCAACTTTTTGCTCACATACGTGCTGTTCACCCGCTCGGTCACCACGCAGCAGTTTGCCGTGATCAGCACCATTCTGGTCGCCTGCCGCGTGTGGGACGGCCTCAACGACCCGATCATGGGCGGCATTGTGGAAAACACCCGCACCCGGTTCGGCAAATTCAAGCCCTGGATCATGATCGGCGCGCTGACCAACGGCGCCGCCATCATTGCCATGTTCACCAACCGCGCGGAGGGCTGGCGCTTCATCTACCTGTTTATTGCCCTGTATCTGATCTGGGATATTACCTTCACCATGAACGACATCGGCTATTGGTCGATGATGCCCTCGCTCACCAGCCGCCCCGACCGGCGCGATAAAATCGTCGCGCTGGCTAACCTGTTCAGCGGGCTGGGCAATCTGGCGGCCGTGGGCGTGGTGCCCATGCTGACCGCCGGCAAATATGCCATCGGCGGCAACTCCATCACCGCTTACGCTGCGGTTTCGGTCATCTGCGTGGGAATGTTTATCCTGTGCCAGACCTTCACCTGCATCGGCGTGAAGGAAGACCGCTCCGCCAAGGCGGAAAAGGAAGAAAAGCACGGTCTGAAGGAGATGTTTCAGGTCATCATCCACAACGACCAGCTGCTTTGGGCCACGCTGCTCACCCTGCTGGCCACGCTCAGCGGCGCCATGCTGACTGCCTTTGCCGCCTATTATATCTACCTGAAATTCGGCTATAACGGCACCATCGTCACCATGTTCACCGCGTTTTATGCCGGCGCTGCCGGTCTGCTGCTCATGGTGTTCCCCCTCCTGTGCAAAAAGTTCAGCCGCAAAAAGGCGCTTGGCGTGTCGCTCTGCGTCGCCACGGTCGGCTACCTCGGCTTCATCCTCGGCGGCACGGTCATTCCCGACAGCATTCGCCTCGGCTTTCTCTGCGGCGCCGCGCTGATCACCGGCTTTGGTCAGAACTGGTTTGCCATGGTGGTCATGGTCATTTTCACCAACACCATCGAATACAACGAATACAAAACCGGTTCGCGTGAAGAGGCGCTGATCTTTTCGCTGCGGCCGTTCATGTCCAAAATGTCCAGCGCATTGCAGCAGCTGATCGTGACCGTGGTCTATCTGATCATCGGCATGACGGGCATCACCAACCGCATTTCCGAGCTGGAAAAGAACGCAAACCTTGCCGCCAGCGCCGCGCGCAAGGCGAACCCCGCCGATCTGGAAGCGGTGCTCAACCAGATCGAAGCCGACAAGCTCAGCGGGATCACCGAAGTGCTGCAAAACGCGCCGGAGAACATGGCGCTGCATCTGGCGCTTTGCATGGCGATCATTCCGATCCTTCTGCTCGTGATCGCCTATGTCATCTCTCTGAAAAAGAACCGGATCGACGAAGCGGAATACGACCGTATGCTCGCTGAAATCGAACGCCGCAAAGCGGAAAAGGAGACGGTCAACGCATGAAGATACGGAAGGTTTCCGATTTTTATTATCGCAATATGGACGCAGAATTGAACAAGCGCCTCACCGACGGCAGCCTGCCCGAATTGAGCACAGCCGAGCCGATCGTCAAGCAGCCCGACGCGCTGTTCACCTTCGCCGTGTTCGGCGACCCGCAGGTTTCACACTATATGTTCGCGCGCGAGGCCACCTTTTACGCGACCTGCCGCGATCTGAAAACGATGCCGGAGCCGCTCGATGCGCTGTGCATCGTTGGCGATATTGCGGAAAACGGCATGAGCTGTGAATACCGCATGGTCGCCAAAATACTCAACGAGGTGTCCGATAAGATCAATCACATCGTTATGATGCCGGGCAACCACGATATTCGTCTGCGCGCCTTTCTCGTTCAGCAGCTGCTGTTCCGCTCGTTTGTCAAATCCGTTCAAAACGGCGTACCGCCTCAAAAGGGCAAATACTGGTTCGCCTGCGATTTTGACGCCTGCCGCTTTTTGATCATGGGCTCCGACCGCGGCTCATTTGAAGGGGCGCATATCAGCCACCGGCAATTGAAATGGCTGGAAAGCGAACTGACCGACGCCGAAGAGCAAAACAAACCCGTTTTTGTGATGAACCACCAGCCCCTGAAAAAAACGAACGGCTTGCCGGGCGCGTGGCAGGGCGTGGGCAGCTGGCGCGGCTCGGTCGGTCACCGCAGCGAAGCGCTGCGCACTGTGCTGAGCGCCCATAAGAACGTGTTTTTCCTGACCGGTCACCTGCATCAGGGCGTTTGCCCCAACAGCTTTGAAGACTACGGCAGCTACAAATGCCTGAACGTGCCGACCGTGGGCGCAAACAACCACGGCAGCTGCAACGCGCTTTCACAGGGCTATATCATCAGCGTGTTCCGCGACCGTGTGGAAATGCGCGCGCGGCTGTTCGGCACGGGAGAATATGTGCCGGAGGACATTCCGAACGCGTTCATTTCCGTGCCGCTGGACAAATAAAAGAAAGGGGGTTGCCCTTGAAGAAAAAGATCGGCTTTCTTTTGTTCCTGCTCAAGCCCTACTGGAAATACGGCAAGCTCTTTATGGTCGTTATGCTGATCACCTCGCTGGTGGTGAAGCCGTTGAGCACGTACCTCACCACGCTGCTGCCGCAAAAAGCGATCGACACGATGATCGGCGGCGGAACAAAAAAAGAGATCCTGACGGTGATCCTCACCTTCACCGGCGTGCTGATCGTGCTCGCGCTGATCCAAAAGCTCAGCGAGATCTTCACGCGGCTGATGCAGCAAAAGATCAACCTGATGGTCAAAAACGACGTCAACGTCAAATCGCTGTATACGGATTTTAAATACTACGATTCGCCCGATTTTTACACCAAGTTTCTTTTTGCGCAGGAAAAATACCCCGGAGAATCCTATTACGCGGCCTATCTGCTGCCGCGCCTGCTCAGCGCCGCCGTCACGGCCGGCACGCTCAGCGTTTATATCGCTTCCGTC
>CADBPL010000048.1 GCA_902796535.1 Oscillospiraceae bacterium | reverse complement strand
TTTTTCATGGTGGACCTGAAGGGATTCGAACCCACGACCTCTCGGATGCGAACCGAACGCTCTCCCAACTGAGCTACAGGCCCATATCGAACATATAGCATTATAATACGCTCTGAAGTATTTGTCAAGCCTTGTAATAAAAATATTTTTGTTATATAATTACCTCAATCAATGTTCCTGTGAAAAAACTGAAAGGAGACGCGATTCGGCATTCATCAGAGGTGTTGCCTCTTGATTTTTGCAAAACCGAATCGCATGGCGATTGTTGTGAAAAAGATCCTTGCCGTGCTGCTGACCGGTTTGCTGCTTTTTGCCCTTTGCGCCTGCGGCGGCCCGAGCGAAATTCTCGAAGAGCTTGCCGTTACCACCGCCGCGCCGAACACGGTGCGCGTCACCTTCCCCGAGGGGCTGACCGTGCCGGAATACGGCCAGCTGCTGGAGGAAAACGGCGTGTGTTCGCTGGACAGCTTTTTGGAAGCTGTCAACAATCCAGAGGGCGACACGTCCTTTTTGCCCGAGATCGGCAACGCCGACGAGCGGCCGTTTTTGCTGGAGGGCTACCTGTTCCCCGACACCTATGAATTCATGACGCCGTCATCCCCCCAGACCGTCATCAAAAAAATGCTGGTCAACTATCAAAACAAAATCACCGATGAATACCGCGCCCGCGCTGCCGAGCTTGGCTACACCATGGATGAGATTCTGCGCATCGCCTCCATTATTCAGGAGGAGGCCACTACGCCCGAAATGAAGAACGTCTCCTCCGTGCTGCACAACCGCCTGAAAAACCCCGGCGGCAAGCTGGAATGCGACGTGACCATTTTCTACCTGGAAAAGGACGTCAAGCCCTATGTGGAGGATATTGCCCCCTACACCGAAAAATACAACGCCTACAAGTGCGTCGGGCTGCCTGCCGGGCCGATCACCAACGTCGGCCTTGACGCCATCGAAGCCGCGCTCTATCCGGCCGACACCGATTATTTCTTCTTTGTCACCGATGAGAACATGAATTTCTATTATGCCGTTACTTATCAGGAGCATCTGGTCAACGTCAAAAAGTATTATAAAAAGTAATGCAGCGCTTGGGTCAACTGAGCGTTTAATATGAAGGGAGAGATTTCCGATGAGATCCATGAAAGCCATTCTTTCCGTTCTTTTAGCCGGCACGATGTTGGTCGGCCTGGCCGCCTGCGGCAGCAAAGAACCGGAAGAAACCACCGCAGCCCCCGAAACCACCCTTGCCGACGTAACGGAAGCCACCACCGCCGAACCGGTTGATGAAACCACGGCCGAAGAAGAATCCGAAACCGCCGACGAAACCACCGCAGCCGACGAAACCACCGCGGCGGATGAAACCACCGCAGTCGATGAAACGACGGCCGCCGAAACCACCACCGCAGAGGAAACGACCGAAAGCGGCGCCCTCACCGCGCCGAAAGATCAGGCCGGGATCCTGGCGCTCTATAACGATACCGTTAACGGCGCTTACGACGCACAGGTCGGCTTCCACAAGGAACGCATCACCGACAATGAAAACCTTGACGCCGGCGTTGCCTTCAAAACCTTCAAGGGTCTTGTTTACAAATTCATGGGCATCGGCGCAGAAAACAAATACACCATGGACGTAAGCAAGGGTCAGTGGGCGGACGATGAGCCGCACAAATACCTGCGCAAGAGCACACTCACCGGCGGCGACCTCACCGGCGCGACCTGCAAAGAATCCGGCGATAACCTGATCGTTACGCTCAACGTCAAAAACGGCTCCACCGTCGGCTCCTCCAGCTCCACCAAAGCCAGCACCCCCATCGACAAATGCGGCATCTGCGTGGGCAACGAAGACAAGGATTATTATGACCACAAAACCGGCCCCGTGGTTTACAGCGCCATCGGCGGCACCTTCAGCAAGGCCACCATCAACGAGAGCTACAGCAACGCAAAAGTTGTTGCCACCATCGACGCCGCCACCGGCCACCTCGTTTCGCTCAAGGTAGAATACAACATCAAGATGAGCATCGACACCGGCTCCATCGGCACCGCGAACGCGACCGGCACCACGCACATTTCTTACAGCAATTTCAAGTATTGATCCCCCTGCTAAAAAAAGATCATCCCGCATTCGGAGCAATCGGAATGCGGGATGATTTGTTTTTCGGGGGATCCCGCATCGTTCAGATGCGGATCGCCTTTATCCTTTGAAAAAACTCACAATTTTTTGAAAAATCAGCTTGATCGTAAGGGCGGGCAGCTCGGAAAAGCCGTTCGTGCCGAAATGATCGTAAAGGAACAGGCTGATGCTGCGCAGCACGGTGGGGTCTTTGGGGGCGGGAACTGCTTCCGCCGCGCCGAGTTTGACGAGAATGGCGCGCAGTTCCGCCTCGCACGCCTTTAAGTCGTCGCCCGAAGCCAGATTGTTGTCAAGCGTGCTCTGCGCCTTGGTCAGCGCGTCGTCCAGCAGCTTTTTCTCCTGCTCAGACAGCCCGGAGCGGTCAAGCTCTTTGGCTGTTTTCATCAACGGCAGCAGCTCGCTGACGTTCCGGCCGAACAGAAACTGCGGAAAATCGGGTGAAGAATACACGTCCCTGATCTCATCATCGGCGATCATCTTCATGGCAAGCTTGAGAATGACGTCGTTATGCTGGGTCAGGTCGTGGCGGTTGCCGTTGAAATAGAAGGTGGCGTCGGGCAGCAGCCCCGTGGAAGCGTCCACAATGCGCTCGGGTGAAATGTGGTTGTGCGTCGGATCGGTGCAATGGGTGTTCTGCTGCACATAGCCTTCGGGGAGCGTTTCGCCCACGTTGGCGAACGTTGCGCCCATCGAGGTCGAGGTCGTGTGGATGATATAGTCGCCGTTCATGGTGTTCCAGCGCTCGCAAACGTTGATGACCGGCCAGTTGTATTCAACAACGTCGAACACCTGCACGCCGTGATCGACCAGCTTTTGGATGTTGTCGCGGTGATGGAGCTGCACCTGATAATACTTGTCGGTCTGCGCCTTGATGTTCGCGCGTTCCGGTGAAGAGAGATACTTTTGCGCCGCCGACGGATAATCCTCGGGCGGGCAGAGCGTCCACATGGCCGTGCTCTTGGTCATCACGCCTTCGACCAGATGCCTGACGCCCTCGGCAACGGTCTTCATCATCACTTCGTCAGGCAGGATGCGCAGCGCGATCTCGATCAGGCGAGCGGTGAATTCGTCGAGCAGCCCCAATTCATCAAAAAAGCCGTTGTAAAGGTAATCCCGGTTGAGGAAGTTGACGCGGTCGTTGAACACGTCACCGATGATGATCGAACCGTTCAGGGCGGGCACAACAAAGAAGATCTTGTGCAGCTCGTCCGCCACCTGCGGGTAATATTCGAGCATGGCGCTGACAATGGTCGAGCCCTGGCTGAGGGGCACGAGGTTGACCTTGTCGTGGCCCGTCTGCGCCTTGACCATCTGGATGAATTCATACAGCTCGTCCACAAGGTCGATATGGTTGCCGAAGGAATTGTAGGCAAAATAATAGAGGTGATCCTTCGGCAGCTCCGTCGGATAAAGCTCGAACGGCACATGGTGGTTGACCGATTCGACCTCATAATCGTTGAATTCCGAATAGGGATACAGATACCGCTCGGTTTTGACGTTGCCGGTGTTCTGACCGTTGTTGTCGCTGGTGTTGATGCCGAACGAGGTGTCAATGATCTTGCCGAAGGCGGCGGAAAGGCCGACGTCCTTCTGGGTGAGGATCGACGCGAGCAGGGGGAAAACCGCGATCCTGATCATGCTGCCGACATCCAGATAGGCCGGGAAGGCGGAAATCTTGGCGCCGTTTTTATCCAGCAGGAATTCACCGTTGTCATCCGTCACCATTACGTTTGACTGACCGAGCCCGGGGATAATGATCGTGGGGTAAAACGCACAATCCTCGCCGCAGGCTGTAATTTTTTCGCTCGACCCCAATGCCAGGCACGGCACGTGCAGCGTAAACAGCAGCGCCGCGCAGACGAACAGAGCCGCCGCGCATCTGAATGCTTTTTTCATAGTGGATCAACCTCCGTTTATATTGTTTTGCCGTATTGCCTTACTCTATGCCGATCAGCTTTAAGCCGGTCGCCTTCTGGCCCCAATCGTTCGCCCACTTTTCGCAGTAGAGCTTATAGTAGGAAACGTTGTTCTTTTTGCGGTACCCTTCAAAAAAGTTGCACCACACCGCCGAGGGGATCGCCACCACGATCCAGTAAAGCGGCCCGAGCAGCAGGCACTGCCAGGTGTGGCCGTATTCGTGGATGCGGGTGTTGTAAGTCCAATTCTCGCGCGGATGATCCTTTTTCATGAAGATGAACAGCCCCAGCGAAAGCCCGCCCTGATTCCACGGAATGAGCACAATGAAGGCGTAGCCGACCCTGTCCGTGTCGTATTTTTTGATGTACTTGCAAATGAGATACGCGACCCCGCCGATCAGATTGACCGGCAATCCCCACGTCCATTGCCAAAAATAGAACAAAAGCTTTTTCATCCCTGATCCCTCCGTTATGTTTTACCGGCCTCAAGCCGTTTGGCGCTCTCGTTTTGCAGCCGCCGGTTTTCTTCTTCGATTTCCAGCAGCAGCACGAATTCACCGGCCTCATTGCGTTCGAGCGGCCGCTCCTCCGTGTTGCCCTGACCCACCCAGAGCTGCTCCCACGGCAAACCGGCCAGCCGTTCGCAAACGGCCTTTTCCTCTTCGCTGGGCGTCACGCTGCCGTATTTATGCTTGGTCGCGATCACGGCGCGCACAAGGGTGTGCGACTGATGGTTGAGGTCGAACCGCTTGAGGAAAAAGAAGGCAAGCGCCATGAACACGAACGGGAGCACGGCATGAATGAGCTTTAAGCTGAAGGTGGGCGACGTATCCTCGCCAAACAGGAACCGCCCCGCGGCAGAACGGTGCAGCGCGTCAAAAAAGCCGCTGAACATTTCATAGGCATGGCGCCCCTTGGGGATCACGCCGCTGACGCCCGATTTCGCTTCGACCGAAACGCCGAACCATTCCAGCACAATGCCGATCAGCCCAGCCATAAAGCCGGAGGAGAGCTTGCGCAGGAAGGAATAGAACGAAGACAGCACGCCCTCGCGCCGTTTGCCGCAGATGAGTTCGTCGATGTCGGTCGTATCGGACAGGGAATTGCTGGTGGTGAAGCCGATGCCGGCGTAACCGATGAACCAGAAAACGCCCTCGACAAAGAGGAAAAACGTGACTGCGGTGAACGCCTTGGTGGCGTCCTGCAGAATGAGGAAATCGATCAGCAGCGCGATAAAATACAGCGGCATCAGAATCCACGCGCAGCGCTGCTTGCCGTATTTTTTCGTGATCGCGTAATTGAGCGGGAACACGGAGGCCTCCGCCACGCCGGTGACGGAAATGAGCAGGTTATACCAGCTTTGGGAACCGGCGACGGACGAAATGTAGTACAGCTTGGAATTGTTGTAGAAGCACTGGGACAGGAACATGAACAGCGTGAGCAGGAAAAACCGGCGGAACGAGCGGTTTCTGAACACGGACGCATAATCGCGGAACACCGTTTTCATGCTGAGCGGATCGCGCTGCAAATTCAAAGAGCTTTCTTCACGCACGTGCGTGGCGCAATACCACAGCGGAATCATGTAGAAAACAGCGAGCACAACGCCCATGAGCGTGAAGGACGTGCGCAGCTGCGCATTGAAATCTTTGGTTTGAACCAGACCGAGGAAGCAGGAGGCGATGAGGAAGGAAGGCACCATGCCGCAGGAATTCATGATGTAGCCCACGGAATTGTACTGGGTCCGCTCAAAATAATCGGGCGCGACCTGCGGCAGCATGGCAACGTGCGGCACGTTGAGCACGGTGGTCACGGTGCTGTAAAGCATGAAGGCAAGGGTATAATAAATCATGGTATAGCGTTCATTGCCCAGACCAGAAACGCCGAACGAGCTCCATGTCATGACCGTGACAAGCGCGAAGGGAAGGATGGAAATGTAGATGTAGGGGCGGTGCTTGCCCAGCTTGCTGCGGGTGCGGTCGGTGATAACGCCCATGACCGGGTCGGTCACAGCGTCCCACAGCGATTTGATCATCAGCACAATGCCCACCTGCGCGGCGGAAAGCCCTTCTACCATGGTCAGAAACGCAAAATAATACAGACTGAACACGTAGCTGCCGCCGCTCGTGGCGATATTCGCCATGGAGTAGGCCAGCATCGGCTTGATGACGGTTTTGAAATCGCCCTTGACGCCCAGCGCTTTTTTGATAACTTCCCCGGCGTTCCGCTTTTTTTCGGTTGCCACTCCGACACCTTCTTTCCGGTGAAACGATATAGGAATATAGTAAAATTTTTAGCTGATTTTGTCAACCGAAAACACAGATTTTTCCGTGCCGGAGCGCCGTTTCTTGACATTGCGCCCGGTTGGCTCTATAATTAAAACCGTCAGGCAGCCTGCCATTATTCTCAAAAAGGAGAATCCCCATGAAAAACGTCTTCCGCTACGCCTTTTGTCTGTTGCAAAGCTTTTTGTTTATCGTTTCTTCGTTTTCTGTTTACGATTCAAAATTCAAAATCTGGGTCGACCGCAGCGCGCTGGCTCTGACCTCTCAAACCGGGGTCGTGTTTGACAGCATCACGGCGGAGGAACAGGGCGTGAGTGAAACCGAAAAGCAGCAGTGCCGCGACTGGTTCCGCACGCATCTGCTCAGCGCCGACTCCCCCGCTTACAACTTCACCGTCGGCGGCAAAGAATTCCAAAAGTACGCTGACGAGTGGGAAATCAGCGTCGGGCCGGAGAGCGAACCCGGCGCCGTGCGCCGCGGCGGCAAAACGACCGTGATCACGCTCCGGCACAAAAAAAGCGATCTGATCGCCGAGGTGGAGGCGACGATCTATGAGCCGTTCGCCACCTGTGAATGGACGGTATCTATCAAAAATGATGGCGCAAGCGACTCCCCTGTGATCAAAAACTTTTACGGCGCGGATTTCCGGCTGGACAGCGGCATGACCGACCTGTATTTCAGCCGCGGCTCCGACGCGCGGAACGACGATTTTGAACTGATGAAGTCGCCCGTCAGCCCGCTGAAAACCGTGTTCAACGCCAGCGGCGGGCGCAACTCGGCCTACCTGCCCTATTACAACCTGCAGGGCAAAAACCTGAGCGCCGTCATGGCAGTCGGCTGGACGGGGCAGTGGTACACGTCGTTCCGGCAAAGCTTCAAGGGCGTTGACGTGAAGGCCAAGCAGGAATTCTTCAAAGCCTACCTGACCCCCGGCGAGCAGGTGCGTTCGCCGCTGGTATCGCTGACGTTTTATGACGGCAAAAACGCCCTCAAGGGCTTCAACACCTTCCGCAGCTGGGAATCCAACTGCGTTTACACCGAAAGCGCCTACCCCATCACCTGCACCATTCTGGCGGGTGAATTCGACAAACGCAACAGCGATCAGCTCATCGAATTCATTCAGGGCATGTCACAGGAAATGTGCGACGACGTGGACTATTTGTGGATGGACGCCGGCTGGTATGAATACACAGAAAGCTGGTATGACGGCGTTGGCAACTGGCTGCCGAACAAGACGCGGTTCCCCAACGGACTTTCTCCCATTGCCGAGGCCGCGCAGAACCGCGGCATGGGGCTTCTGCTGTGGTATGAACCGGAGCGCTGCTGCCAGGGCACGCGGGTCTATAACGAATGCGTCAAACACCCCGGCTGGCTGGTATCGAAAAATGAAGAGGTGAACATGGTCAACTTAGCGTTTGACGGGTGCTGCGATTACCTTGGCGACCTGGTCGCCACTTCCCTCAAGGACAACAAGATCAGCCTGTACCGGCAGGATTTCAATTTCACTCCGCTGGACATGTGGAAGCAGTGCGACAAGGATTATTTCAACGGCCGCAGCGGTATCGAAGAAAACCACTACGTGACCAATCTCTACCGCTACCTCGACACGCTGCTGGAAGTGAACCCGGGGCTGATCATCGACAACTGCGCCAGCGGCGGCCGCCGGATCGATCTGGAAATGACGCGCCGGAGCATTCCGCTGTGGCGCACCGATTATAACTGCAGCACGGAGCTGGGCGAGATCAAGGAGGACGCGTTCACCGCCTCGCAGCTGGCCACCTACGGGCTGTCGTTCTGGCTGCCCTTAAGCGGCACCGGCCTGAACGCCTACACCGAATACGCCGACCGCTCGGTGCTCACCGCCTGCAGCCAGCGCAGCGGCTACCGCGAGGTGCGCGGCACGATGGATGAAAACTACTATCCCCTCACCTACGGTGCG
>CADBPL010000047.1 GCA_902796535.1 Oscillospiraceae bacterium | reverse complement strand
ATCAAGACCCGTGTCGGCGCGCAGATTGCCACCTTTGTTCTCGGCGTTCTGATTTTTATCGACGACTATTTCAACTGCCTGACCGTCGGTTCGGTCATGCGCCCGGTTACCGATTCCCACAAGATCAGCCGCGCCAAGCTGGCCTATCTCATCGACGCGACCGCCGCGCCCATCTGCATGATCGCGCCCATTTCCTCCTGGGCGGCAGCCGTTGCCTCCTACACCGAGGAGGGGCAGGGCATCGCGCTGTTTATCCGCGCCATTCCCTACAACTTCTATTCGCTGCTCACCCTCATCTTTGTCGTGACCATCAGCGTCATGAAATTCAACTACGGCCCGATGAAGCGCTTTGAAGCCAACGCGCTGAACGGCGACCTCTTCACCGTTGAAGCCGACGCGAACAAAGCCGCGGAAGCGGAACAGGGCAACCCGAAGGGCAAGGTCATCGACCTGCTTGCGCCCATCCTTGTGCTCATCGGCGTGTGCGTGTTCGCTCTCGTTTATAACGGCGGCATTCTGGAAGGAGCCGGCTTTGTGCAGGCGTTCTCCGACACCGATGCGACCGTCGGCCTGCCGTGGGGCGGCCTGATCGCGCTGATTTTCGCCATCATCTTCCTCATCGCGCGCCGTGTAGTCAGCGTGAAGGAAGCGATGGAAGCCATCCCCAAGGGCTTCATGGCCATGGTTCCCGCCATCCTCATCCTCACCTTTGCGACCGCTCTGAAGAACATGACCGGTCTGCTCGGCGCGAAATATTACGTTGCCGGTCTGATGGAGGGCGCCGCTTCCGGCCTTGCCTCCTTCCTGCCCGCCATCATTTTCCTTGTGGCCTGCGGCCTGTCCTTTGCCACCGGCACCTCCTGGGGCACCTTCGGCATTCTCATTCCGATCGTGACCAGCATTTTCAATCCGTCTTCGGAGCTGTATATCATCGGCATGTCCGCCTGCCTGGCGGGCGCGGTGTGCGGCGATCACTGCTCGCCCATTTCCGACACCACCATCATGTCCTCCGCCGGTGCGCAGTGCGACCATGTCAGCCACGTTTCCACGCAGCTTCCTTACGCGCTGACGGTTGCGGGCATCTCCTTTGTCGGCTACCTGCTCGTTGCCATTCCGGCGCTGCAGCACTGGTACATCATCACCCCCGTCATGGCAGCCGTGACGATCGGTGTTCTGGCTGTGCTCAAAGCAGTTGTCGGCAAGAATCAAAAGGCATAAACGCTCATCCGTTCAGACCCCGCCTGTCATTCCGGCAGGCGGGGCGTTTTCATTTGCGCGGCGATCTCCCCGCGCAAAAACAGCAGCGCAGTCAGGTTCGGCAGCGCCATAAGCGCGTTAAATATATCCGCCAGCGCCCAAACGGTTTCGGCTTTGATGCAGGCGCCCGACACGATACAGATCAGATAAAGCAGCCGATAAGGCAGAACGCCCCGGCGGCCGAAGCAATACACCGCGCCTTTTTCGCCGTAGCACGCCCAGCCAATGAGTGTGGCGAAAGCGAACACGGCGAGCGCCGCGCTGACGAAAACGCCGCTGAACCGCCCGAACACCGTCGAAAAAGCCAGCACGGTCATTTCCGCCGGCGTTTCGGCGTTCTGCGCCGCGCCGGAACACAAAAACACCAGCGCCGTGACCGAGCCCATGAGCACCGTGTCGAGGAACACCTCGATGCTGCCCCAAAGCCCCTGACGGAACGGGGAATCCGTTGCGGCCGAGGCGTGGATGAGCGGCGCGGAGCCTAACCCCGCTTCGTTGGAAAAAACGCCCCGCGCCACGCCGATGCGAACGGTCTGCGCCAGCGTGAAGCCGAACGCGCCCGCTCCGGCGCTGCGCAGCGAAAAAGCCTGTCTGAAAATCAGGCAAACGCTCGGCAGCAGGGCGGCACGGCGCCTGATCAGTACGGCGAAGCAGGCCAGCAGGAACACCGCGCACAGCGGCGGGATCAGCTTTTCCGTCAGGGCGGTGATGCGCTTTGCGCCGCCGAAAATGACCGGAGCCGTCAGCGCGGCAAACAACAGACCGTATCCGAACGGCGGCAGCGGCTGCTGCTCGCACAGCGCCTGCACAGCGGCGTTGACCTGCGCCATGTTGCCCATGCCCAGCGCCGCCGCCACGCAGCAAAACGCAAACAAAAAGGCGATCTTCCGGCTGCCGAACGCCGCTTCAACATAGGCGATCGAGCCGCCCGTCCATTCGCCGGTTTGATCTTTTCGGCGGTGCAGCAGCCCCAGTATGTTTTCCGCGCAGCTTGTCGCCATGCCGAGCAGGGCGGAGAGCACCATCCAGAAAATGCTGCCCGCGCCGCCGAGCAGCAGCGCGCTTGCCACGCCGACGATGTTGCCCGTGCCCATGCACGCCGCCAGGGAACAGCTCAGCGCCTGAAACGGCGAAATGCCCTCCGTGTTGGCGCGGCGCATCTGCCCGAAGGTGGCGCGCAGCACCGTCAGCGGACGCCGAAAAACAAAAAAACGCGAGCGCAGCGTGAAATAGGCGCCGGTAAACAGGAACAAACCCAGAAACAACGGGTTCCACAGCAGCGCCTGCCAAAATGCCGCCATTTGCCGTATCACCAACTTTTTTTATAAATTTATCCATTTTGCTTTACTAAATACAGGTCAATGTATTATAATAACTATGTCTATCCACTATTTGCCAACGGAGGAATCAGCTATGCGCCCCAAAATTTACACGGTCGCGACCGCTCATCTGGATACTTCCTGGAACTGGGATTTTGAAACGACTCTGAAGGAATACCTCCCGAAAACGCTGAAGGATAACTTTGCGCTGTTCAAGCGTTTCCCCGAATACCGCTTCAGCTTTGAGGGCAGCTATCGTTACGAATTGATGGAGGAATATTATCCGGAGGCGTTTGAAACGCTCAGGGAGCTTGTCGCGCAGGAGAAGTGGTTCGTTTCCGGCAGCTGTTATGAAAACGGCGACGTCAACGCGCCTTCGCCCGAGGCGCTCATCCGCAACATTCTCTACGGCAACGGCTATTTCCGCAAGACCTTCGGCAAGGAGAGCCTCGATATTTACCTGCCCGACTGCTTCGGCTTCGGCTGGGCGCTGCCGAGCGTGGCGGCGCATTGCGGGCTGCGTGGGTTCACCACGCAAAAGCTCATGTGGAGCTCCGCCTACGGCATCCCCTTCGATCTGGGGCGCTGGGTCGGGGTGGACGGCAACTGGATCTATGCCGAACTGGATGCGGGCGATTACACCAGAGAATTTAAAAAGCCCGTGCGGGATGCCGCCGTGGTGCGCAAAAAGGTGCATGATAACCTCAAACGCTATGAGCTGCCCTATGCCGAAATTTTACACGGCGTGGGCGATCGCGGCGGCGCGCCGAAGCTGGATTCGGTGCTCAACGCCTGCATTGAACAGCGGCAGAACCCCTACAGCAAGGAGGACGTTTACTGTGCGTCCACCGATCAGATCTTCCGCGATATGGACGCGGAGCTGACGCCGGAGCAGCTGGAAAAAATGCCGGTGTGGAACAACGAGCTGGTCTTTTCCGATCACGCCGTGGGCGGCTACACCTCCCGCGCGCAGAGCAAGCGCTTCAACCGCCGCTGCGAAATGCTGGCGGACGCGGCCGAACGGGCAAACGTGGCCGCCATGCTGCTGGGCGCCGCTTATCCGCAGGCCATGCTCGATGAGGCGTGGAAACGCACCATCGCCCACCAGTTCCACGATGACATCACCGGCACCTCTATGAATATATGCTATCAGCGCAACTGGAATGATTATTGTCTGGCGCTCAACCGGTTCGCCGAAGAATACCGTGCCGGTGTTTCCCACGTCGTCAGGGCAATCGATACCTCGTTTGTCAAAGGCACGGCCGCTGTGGTGTTCAACGCCGTGCAGAACAGCGATCTGCGCACCCAGACCGTCAGCGCGCAGCTGACCGATTGGCCCAAACCCTTCGCCCGCGTGTTCGATGCAAAGGGCAATGAAGTGCCTTCGCAGATCAGGCGGGGCGGCGGCAGGCTCACCGTTCTGTTCACCGCCAGCGTGCCCTCCGTCGGTTACGCGGTCTACGATATCCGCCCGAGCGACACGGCCTGTTCCGTCAACGGTTCGCTCAAGGCGACTGAGCGGATGCTCGAGAACGAAAACCTGATCGTCCGCCTCAATTCTCAGGGCGATATTTGTTCGATCCTTAACAAAAAGACCGGGCGGGAGGCGCTCAGCGCGCCGATGAAGCTCGATCTGTTCGCCTACGACGGCAGCCTGGCCTGGCCGGCGTGGGAACTCAACTATAAAGAAGTTGCGGCCGATCCGGTCTGCAGTGCGGCTCACCCGAAGTTTGTGCTGTCGGATTACGGTCAGGCGCGCGTTTCGATCCAAACCGTGCGCACCGCGCGCGGCAGCACCTTTACGCAAACGGTGTCGCTTGACGCCGGCGCGCAGCGCGTGGAGATTCAGAATGAGGTGGAGTGGCGCAGCCCCCGCACGCTGCTCAAGGCCACGTTCCCGCTGGCCGCCGCCAACCCGCAGGCCGCTTATGATCTGGGCCTTGGCGTGATTGAGCGCGGCAACAGCACCCGCCGCCTCTATGAGGTGCCGGCGCAGATGTGGGCGGATATTACCGCGCCGGACGGTTCCTTCGGCGTGAGCGTGTTCAGTGACAGCCGCGTGGGCTGGGATAAGCCCAACGACGCCACCCTGCGCCTGACCTGCATGCATACGCCCCGCAACGCCTACCGGGAAGAGAGCAAAATGAATATGCTCGACCTCGGCCTGAACCGTTTCGGCTATTCCGTTTACCCGCACGAAGGCGATTGGCGCGACGCCGCCACCCAGCGGCAGGCGAACGAATTCAACCAGCCCATGGCCGTGTTCCTCACCGACGCGCACCGCGGCGCGTGGGGCGAACAGGCTTCGCTCCTGTCTGTCAGCGACGGTTCCGTGCTGGTGCGCTGCGTCAAAAAAGCGCAGGACAGCGACAAGATCATTATCCGCGTCAACGAGGGCGCGCAGAAAGAGTGTAAAGGGGTCAGGCTTTCCTTTGGCGCGGGCATCGAGGCCGCCGAGGAGGTGACGGGCGATGAACGCCCGCTCGGCGAAGCCGCCGTGGAAGACGGCGTGCTGACGTTTGATCTGGCGCCGTTTGCCGTTCGCACCTTCGCCGTTACGCCCAAAGCGATCCAAACCAAAGCCGAACAGCCGGTCTTTGAACCGCTGGCGCTGCCCTTTGATCTGGCGGCGGCCAGCCCGGATGAAAGGCGCACCGACGGTGTGTTCGGCGGATGCAGCCTGCCGCAGAAGCTGCTGCCGGAGCATCCGGTTTGCGGCGGCGTGCCGTTCACCATCCGGCCGAGCGGGCTGAATGCCGTGCGCTGCGCCGGTCAGACCGTTGCCGTCGATCCGGCGGCGGACGGCGTCTGGCTGCTTGCCGCATCCGCAAAAGGCGACAAGCTTGCATACTTTACAGTTGGCGAAGCCGAGCTGCCGCGCCGCATCCTCTCCGCGCGGGAAAACATGGGCGCGTGGGATCTTTACGCGCTGGGCGAAACGGGCTACATCAAAAAAGAAACGCTCGGTCTGGTGACGACGCACCTGCATCAGCTGACCGGCGACGTTTACGGCGCGCTTGCCTGCTTCTGTAAATATTTCATTCCCACCGGGGGCGCGGCCGAGTTCACGCTGCCGACGGATGAGGACGTTATCCTGCTGGCAGCAACGGCTGTGAAGGGGCATGCCGTGTGCCAAACCGCAAGCGAGCTGTATGATTCCCTCAAAAAGCGCCCGTTTGATTTCGTCTATGACGAAAAGGAGGAGGCCCGTTCCCACCTCAGCCGCTTTGAAAAATCGCTGGGGGAATTCCGTTTCCAAAAAGAATTCAAGCTCAACCGCTTTGATTTCGATTTCCATCTGGATCGCTACAAAAAAGCGGGCGAAAAATAATCATTATAATGCTTCTATGTTATTTACTCGGGTTTTGTTTCATGTTAGGATGAGGCAAACCAAGAAGTGAAAGGATGATAACCTTGGAAAAGTATTTTGCTCCCGAGATCGAATGTGCCTCACGCGAGCAGATTCGCGCGTGGCAGGATGAGCGGCTGGTCAAAACCGTTCACCATGTTTATGAAAATGTGCCTTATTACCGCAGCCTGCTCAAAGAAAAAGGGCTGGAGCCCGGCGATATCAAGGGCGTTGAGGATCTGCACAAGCTGCCCTTTTTGACCAAGGACGATCTGCGTGAAGCGTATCCGACGGGGCTTTTAGCCGTGCCGATGCGCGACGCCGTGCGCATCCATTCCACCAGCGGCACCACCGGCAAGCGCGTGGTGGCGTT
>CADBPL010000046.1 GCA_902796535.1 Oscillospiraceae bacterium | reverse complement strand
CTATTCCTTTAACCACCAGTGTCTCTCTGGGACTATACGTCATGGGGCTGCCGCATTAGGCTTTTCCTACTTGCGACAGCCCCTTTTGTTTTACTCACGCGGCGTCGTTCGGGTGCGCCGCTCGCAGAGAACGGTTCGCGCTCATGTGCCCCGGAGCAAGCGGGGCAGCGGTTCCGGCACAAATCCGAGCGTGACGAAAGGGCGTTCGGGATCAGACCGAACGGCAGCATGTTCTTCAGCCTTTGAAACAGCACGGCGAAACGATTTGTCATTCTTCGCATCTCCCTGCCGAATTGAGCTTTGATCCGGTTATCTTGTTTCAACCTTAGCTTCTCTTAAAAATGCTAATAAAGAGCCCGTACAAATAGATGGGTATCGAAAGCAAAAGCACGACGATCTTCATCTTCGGCGGAAGAGAGTCAATGGGGGAGATGACCGTAGCCAACAGTGGGGTAACAGACAAAAAACACATCTTACGCTTTCTCCTTTCTGCAAATCATATTCAAGACAACAACACAGCCCAAATCAAGCCGGCAACGATGATGCAATTCACCAAAACGGTGTTTGTTCGGAAAGCAAACACCGGTAAGGCGCCTGAGAAATGATACCACGACCGCGATATTTTGTCAAGGAAGAATAAATTGAATGAAGAAATATCGGCCGCCCTTGCACCGACCCGCGCTCTGTTCTTATGCTGTCTTACGGTTGGTTTTCCGCAACGAAAAAGCTCAAGACCTGAACCGGCCTTGAGCTTATGGAGCTGATGGTCAGAATCGAACTGACAACCTGCTCATTACGAATGAGCTGCTCTGCCATTGAGCCACATCAGCTTACAGGATCGATAGCAGATGTTATTATAAACAAACCGGCGGCATTTTGCAAGCCTTTTTTAAAAATTTTTTCAGACATTTGAAAAAATAAGGGAGCCGCCCGGAGCAGCTCCCCTGTTTTTCTTATTCCGCCGTGAACAGTTCCGCGCCCACGCCGCAAACGGGGCAAACAAAATCGTCGGGCAGGTCTTCAAATTTGGTGCCGGGCTCGATGCCGTTTTCGGGGTCGCCAAGCTCCTCGTCATAGACCCAGCCGCAGGCGTCGCAAACATATTTCATTGGTAAACTCCCCTTTCTTTTTTTTCCATTATATCATGGCGCGGCGCAGATTGCAAGAGCCGCAGCCGGGCACATTTTGTTTTTTCTTTACTTGATTTTCCGCTGCGAAAACGATATAATAAATATATTTGAAAAAAAGAAGGATCCTGATCATGATAAAAAAAGCTTTGATCGTGCTTCTGCTGGCGCTGATCGTCGTTTTGGCCGCAGCGGGCGGCTCGTTGGCGGCAAAACAAATCAGCGCCAACAAAAACGCTGCGCAGCAGACCACTGCACAGCCAACCGAGCAGACTGAGGAGCGTTCCGCGGCCAATACGCCCGACGCTTCGACCGAACCGGTCGAAACAACAACCGAGCACGCGGCGCACGCCGCGCTGCCCGAAGCGGAGCTGAAGGCGCTGGCGGCGGAATACGGCACGGTGCTGGTGTGGCAATATGCCGATTACGACAAAGACGGAACCGAAGAGGCCTTTGCCGCCGTTGGCAAAGAAGACGACGAATGGCTTTCCGCCGTTGAAAACATCGTTTTCGTTTCGTCCGACGGTCAGTGCAGGATCTACGACCAAAGCGACAGGCTGGTGAACGGCTTGCTCGAAAACAGCGACCTCGGCTATTCTTACAAAGAAGCCGGCCGGCAGGGCATTTTTGCCGTCGATCTTTCCGGCGGCGGCTCCGGCTACATCACGGTTTTGTATTCCGTAAAAGACGGCAAGCCCTATGAATTGGATCTGTCCGGCGAGATCCAGGGCTTTTTCGCAACCGAAAGCGGCGTGTTCTACACCACCGAAAACGAGTTCTCCGCGAAAAGCGGTCACTCTTACCCTGAGGTCAAATTGATTTTCGACGCCGAAACCGGCCAATTCAAAAAAGGCGAACGGCTTTCCGGCGTCAGAAAAGAGCGCAGCGATTCCTATAAAATCAGCGAGGAAAGGGCCAAAAGGCTGGCGATTCAGTATTACACCGAAACATACGGGGAGGAGGACGGCAAGCTCCTCGCCGAATGTGAAACCAAAACCAAAAACGGCATGGAGTATTACGGCGTATCCATCAAAACCAAAACGTATGCCGACTATGATGAAAGAGGCAGAGGCGTCGGCGACAGCTGGTGGGTGCTCCAGGCCTATGTTTTTGTTTCGTGCGACGGCAAGGAAATCTTTGAATAAGCCTCCCGCATCGATTCCGGAGGCGCCCGGGCCGATCGGGGGCGGCTGCGGGATCGATCTGCGCTCCTCAACCCATCGAAAAAACAGCTGAGGTGATGAAAATGGAAAAACAGTATCTCGTCACCGCTTCGCCGTTCGGCGCGGCGGGCGACGGCAAAACGAACGATTCGGCGGCCATTCAGGCGGCCATTGACGAAGCGCACCGGCAGGGCGGCGGCACGGTGGTGCTGCCGGGCGGCAAGGTGTTCCTCACCGCCGGGCTGGTGCTGCGCAGCTTTGTGACGCTGCAGTTTGAGCCGGGCGCTGAGCTTTTGCAGGACCCCGACCCGGCGCATTACACCAAGCCGACCGAAACCGGCTACGAGCCCTACACGCCGAAATTCGGCCACAACTTTTCCGAAACGATCAAGTGGAGCCACAACTGGTACCGCACCTATCCGCTGCTGTTCGCGCCGGAAGGGGCGCACGATTTTGCCGTGCGCGGCGAGGGAACCATCCGCATGATGGTGATCACGGACGAAGCAAAGATCATCAAGCAGTGCCCCATCGGGTTTTACCGCTGCCATCATTTTGAAATTTGCGACGTGCATATCACCAACTACCACAGCTATGCCGTTATGCCCTTCACCTGCCGCGACGGGTTGTTCAAAAACCTGAAGATCGACCGCTGGAGCCACGGCAACGGCGACGGCATCTGCCTGATGAACTGCCAAAACATCCGCATCACGGGCTGCAAAATGTTCACGGGCGACGATTCGGTCTATATTTTTTCCTCCTACCGCGACCCGCGCAAAAGCGAATGGTGGTCGTCGGATGAGCCGCAGCCGAGCGAAAACATCGAAATCGACCACAACGACCTCATCTCCCACCACTGCAAGGCGTTCGGCATGATTTTGTGGGGCATCGACTGCGACGACCTTGAAAAGGTGG
>CADBPL010000045.1 GCA_902796535.1 Oscillospiraceae bacterium | reverse complement strand
TTGGTGTATTAACGAGTATTTTTGTGATATATGGCGGAAAATACTCCGTCAAGATGTGCGCCTGCGATTTAATCAGTGGTTACTTAGTCAAAGCCAAAGGGATCGCACCTTCCTTGCGAGGCGCCCCTTAACCAACGAGAGGAGAAAACGCCATGAAAAAAACCAAAAAAATCATCTCGCTTGCCCTGTGCCTGCTGCTGGGAGCGCTGCTGCTGATCCCCGCCATCGCCTCCCTTTCGGACGTGGACGTATCCCGCCCCGCCAACGCGCACATTTCGTTCAACAAAAACGGCAAGCTGAAAATTCTGCAGGTGGCGGATATTCAGGATGACGAAGTGATCGATCCCCTTGCCAAAAAGTCGCTCAAGCGCGCCATCGAAGCCAGCGACCCGGATCTGATCATCCTCACCGGCGACAACATCGGCGGCTATTCCTGCAAAACAAAGGTCGAAGCGCGCACCGCGATCAAGAGCTACATGGACGTGTTTGAAAAATACGGCATCCCGCTGGCCATGGTCTTCGGCAACCATGACGATGACGATACGCCCTACACCAAGCTGGAACAGATCGCGCAGTATGAATCCTACAAGTGCTTCATCGGCTGCGCCGGCGTCGTGGCGGACAAGACCGTGGGCGAAAACAGCACCATCAACGTCGGCACCTATAACATTCCGGTGTATGAATCCAAAGACAGCGCAAAGGTGCTGTTCAACATCTGGTGCTTCGATTCCGGCAACTACAACCCGGATGCTTCCTACGGCGGCTACGGCTATGTGCTGCCGGAGCAGCTCGACTGGTACAGAGCGAAATCCGACGAGCTGAAGGCGGCCAACGGCGGCGTTGCCGTTCCCTCCATTGCCTTCCAGCACATCGTTCCGCCGCAGATCAAATACGCGCTCAAAGAAGTGCCCGCCGAAACCGAAGGCGCCGTTGCCTTTGCCGACTCCTACTACACCCTGCCCGACGGCGTCGATTTAACAACCAACTGGCTCGCCGAAGCGCCCTGCCCGCCCGACCCCAATTTTGCCCCCGGCTACGCGCAGGTTGACGCCATGCTTGAACAGGGCGACGTGAACGCCGTTTTCTTCGGCCACGATCACATCAACGCCTACGTCGTCGATTACGAGGGGATCGACCTTGTTTCCTCCCCCGGCTGCACCTTCGCTTCTTACAACGACAATCACCGCGGGTTCCGCGTGATCACGGTGGATAAAAACGATCCGTCCTCTTATGAAACCTACACGATGACGACGGAGGAGCTTCTGAACAGCAGCGCCGTGTCCTCCACCCTGCTGAGAGTCCGCTACTTCCTGGAAAAGATCGCCGATTTCTTTGAAAACCTCTGGGATCAGATCACGGCGCTCTTTAAAAAATAAGCAATCCGCACACCTCAATGGGGCGGTTAAAAAAGAATGCTGTCGGCACAAAACGGTACGGCAGCATTCTTTTCCCATTTATTTCATTCAACTGAAACGGGGTTAGACGCAATTGAAAAAGCAAAAAACCGGCAGGACCTACCTGTTCCCGTGGGTTCTGTTTACCGTAACGGGGTTCCTGTTTTATGTGGCCACCGCCTGGATCGGGTATTTCCTTGTTCTGGAACAGTTCATGCTGATCGGGCGGTATTTTTCCTATCTGTATGCCTGGATCCTTTTGACGGAATACGTCGCGCACCGCCTGGAAACCGGCGAGCCCGGCCTGCGGCGAGCCGGATCGGCCGAAAAGAAAAAAACAAAAAAACGCTTTTTCCCGGCCATACGCCGCCACATCGGCCGAAAAGAACCGCCCGAAGCGGCGGCCGAGGCACAGGCGGAGGAAGCCGACGCGCAGCCTGACAGCCCGCCGCAGGAGGATGAAGCGGCGGCAGCCTTATCGCGGCAGAAGAGCCTCAAGCGGCTGACGGTCGTTCACCTCATCGTTCTGGCGCTGATCCTGGCCCGCTTCACGCTGATGCAGTTTCAGTCGTTTTATCTCGGCACCCTGTCTTCCGACAACAGCTACAGCGTGATCTTCATCGGGTTCAGCGTGCTGGCGGCCGCCGTTTACCTCATCGCCGGCAACTGGATGAAGGGGCTGGAGGAAAAGCCCGGCAGCGCCGCCGCGCGCGGCATGATCCTTTGCAGCGCCGCCGTTTACGCTGTTTCCGCGCTGTTTTTTGCCCTGAACGGCGTTCTCAACATCCCGTGCCTGCCGGTGCTGGTGTGGATCATCCGGGGCGTGGTGCTGGCGGTCGTGCTGATGTTCCTCATCGGCGCGGCGAAGGGCGTTATCAAAAAAGACCTGCTGCAAAGCTATGATTACCTGTTCCTGCTGCGTTTTGTCAAGGGGGAAGAAAAGAAAAGCTTTGCCGATTTTCTGGAAGAAAACACCGGTCTTTCGGTGAAATCCCTGTGGAGCATCCGCTACGCGGTCAGGCTGCTGCCGGCAGCGCTCCTGTCGCTGTGCGCCGTGCTGCTGGCCGCCTCCTGTTTTTACAAGGTCGATGTGCAGCAGCAGGCCATCGTCTACCGGCTCGGCCGCATTCAGCAAGCCTCGCCCGTGGGCGCCGGCTTCCACGTGAAGCTGCCATGGCCGATCGACAAGGCCGAGATCTATGACACCAAACGCGTGAAAGAGCTGCTGGTCGGCTATGAAAAGCAGCAGTCGGCCGACAACCTGTGGACACAGGCGCACGGCGGCGAAGAATACCAGCTGCTGCTGGGCAACGGGAACGAGCTGGTTTCCGTCAACATCAAGATCGCCTATACGATCGACGACCTGCGCCGCTACGTGACCGCCTACGCCTCGCCCGAGGATATCCTGACCGCGAAGGCCTATGAGAGCATTCTGAACCGAACGGTATCCACGGATCTTGACACGTTCCTGAGCGAGGATCGCAGCGGCCTGTCCGAGTCGCTCGCCAAAGAGCTGAACCGTTTTTGCGAGGAGGCCGGCCTTGGCCTTCATGTGGGGACCGTGACGCTTGAGAGCATCCATCCGCCCATCAACATTGCCGACGTCTATCAGGGCGTGGTCAGCGCGGGCGTGCAAAAGAACACGCTGATCATCAACGCCAAAGCGACCGAAGCGGAAAAGCTGGCGGGCGCCGAGCAGGAAGCCGCCGAGCTGGTGCTTGCGGCCAAACGGGATCAGACGGATCGCATTTCACAGGCGCATTATGAGATCGACGGGTTTTTAGCCGCCGCCGAGGCTTACCGGAAGCATCCGGACGCCGTTACGCTGAGCAAATACCTCGACACCTTTGAGACCGTCGTTTCCGGCAACAAGGTTTACGTGCTGATCGGCGACCTCGACCCGTCGGATTATCTGGTTGATTTTTCGGGCGCGCACACGGTCGTGAGCGGTTCGGATTTTGTTCAGAGCAACGGAACGGAAAACAGTGACGCGCCGCAGTGAGGCGCCTTTGAAATACCGGGAAGGGAAAGATAACGTATGAAAAAATGGATCAAATGGGCGTCGGTGGCGCTGCTCGCCGTCATCGTCTTTGTTTACGGGTTCAGCTTTACGGTGCGGGAGGGCTCTTACGCCATCGTTTCCCGCTTTGGCAACGTGCGAAAAACCTGCACGCAGGCAGGGCTTTACCTGAAGCTGCCCGCGCCGTTTGAAAAGGTGATTACATTTGACGCCAAGAGCCAATATATGGATTCCGGCTACACGGAAACGCTGACGAACGACAAAAAGAATATCATTCTGCAAACCTACGTGATCTGGCACGTCAGCGACCCGCTTCAGTTTTACCGGAGCGTCGGCGACCTCAATAACGCCGCGACCTATCTCAACGATCTGACCTCCAACGTCAAAAACGGCGTGATGGGCAGCTACGAGCTTTCCGCGCTGGTTTCGACCGATCTGAAAAATATCCGCATTGATGAGATCACCAAAGAGATGAAGGAGCGCATTGCCGAAAAGGCGCTGTCCGATTACGGCATTGCCGTGGAGGACGTTCGCATCAAGCGCATCGCCCTGCCGGACGACAACCTGCAAAGCGTGCTCGACCAGATGATCGCCGACCGCGAAAAGCAGGTGACCAGGCTGCTTTCGGAGGGCAAACGCGACGCCGCCAAGATCACCGCCGAAGCCGAC
>CADBPL010000044.1 GCA_902796535.1 Oscillospiraceae bacterium | reverse complement strand
TTGCCGTCGCGCAGCACCTTGGAGGTGGCGGCGGACATTTCCTGCAGCGCCTCGATGGCGGCTTCCGCCTTGCTGTCCTGATAAACGCCGAGCGCAGCGTTGATGATAACAACGGTCATGATGATGATCACGTCGGCAAAATCGCCCACGCCGGGCGTTTTGCCCGCCTGAACGCCCTCCACCACAGCGAGCACCGCCGAAATGACGGCAGCCACGATGAGGATGATGACCATCGGGTCGAGCATCTGGGCAAAAAAGCGTTTGATCAGCGAATCCTTTTTCGCTTCATCCAGCTTGTTTTTGCCGTTGGCGGCCAGCCTCTTTTCCGCCTCTTCGGTGGTCAGACCGTTGGCGGAAGACCTGAGCTGCTGAAAAACGGATTCAGCTTCCTGAAGGTAGAATTGCATGGTTGTCACGTCTCCTTTATTGAATCGGTTCCGGGAAGAAAAGCGCGGATGGCAGTAAAAAAGACTTTTACCGCTGCTTTGGCGATAAAAGTCTCACTCTTTACAATATCGGCGAACCGCGAACGGTCGTGTATTGACGCCGGATATAACGCCTGTTGGGCGCGAGTTACTCCCCTTTATGACAGGGATATTGTAATATATTTTTCTTCATTTGTAAAGACGGCTTGCAAAATTTTCTTTTCAGCCCCGGTTACGCCTCCAGATTGAATGCGCGAAGCGCGTTGAAACACAGCATTTTTTCACGGTCCGTTTCGCCGTAGCCGAGGGTGTCGAACCGCTTTTTTTCTTCTTCGACGTTCCACATCGGATAATCCGTACCGAAAAGCACGCGGTCCGTGCCGTAGTTGGCAATGATGCGGCGCACGGTCTCGTTATCCAGCGCGTAAAACGCCGACGAGCAGTCCACAAAAAAGTTTTCGCGGTTCTTCAGCAGCTCGCTTGCCTCCTCCCACATCGACCAGCCGCCAAAATGCGCGCCGATCACACGCAGGTCTCGGTAGATATCCAGCACCGGGAGCAGGCGGTTCGGGTTGGAAAAATCGAACCGGTTGTCCCCCGTGTGCAGCAGGATGGGCAGCCCGTAAGACTCGCACAGCTCATAAATCTTCAGGCAGCGGTAATCGTCGATTTTAAAGCGCTGGATATCGTGGTGCAATTTAACGCCCTTGAGCCCGAGCGCCATCAGCTCCCTGACATCGGCTTCCTGGTCTGCACTCTCCGGGTGTAAAGTGCCAAGCCCGTACAGCTTGTCCGGATAAGCCGCGACAGATTCGGCGATAAAATGATTGATGGAGCTGACCTGATGGGGCGTTGTGGCAACGGACTGCACCACAAAACGGTCGATGCCCGCCTTCGCGCCGGCTTCCAGCAGGGTGGAAAGCTCACCGTCGTAGGTGGCAGGCAGCATGTAGAACCGGGCGGTGGCGTGCGCCGCCTTGTCGGCGATCTTGTCGGGGTAAATGTGACAATGAGCGTCAATGACCATAATTTTCACCTCGATCTCATTATAGAAAAACAGACAGACGTTTACAACAGAAATTATGTATGGGATTTTTGGTGTTCGACCCCAAAATATTGTATATTTTATTGATTTTATTGTTTCTTTGTGCTTTAATACAAGTAAAGCTGTTTATGAAAGAACGAGGCATTTTCCATGCAGGAATTATTTTCCTTTTTTCCGCATCCGGCCCAGCAGCCGAGCGAGCCGATCTACAACTGTTCCGACGGACGGATTCTTTTGCTTTACCGTCATATGAGCGACGACGATCACAAAAACTATCTGGATCGTCTGATCGGCGACGGTTTTTCGGTGAAAATGCAGACGGAAAACGCCCAAAACCGCTACACAGCGTTACTAAAGGACGTTACGTTGGGGGTGTACTATTCGCCCTGTGACAAAACGCTGCGAATCACGGCTGACAAGCTGAACTGCTTGCCACCATGTAAAGCTCCTGACCTTGTCAAAAATGGCGGACAGACCGTGTTCTATTGCTTTGAAAACGACCAGACGCTCATCGACTGCGGCATGTGCATGCTCCTCCAATGCCCGGACAGCAGCTTTTTTGTGGTGGACAGCGGCCATTATTTTCAGTTCAACGACAATGACCGCCTGCACCGCTTTATGCGGGAGCGCACGCCGGCCGGGCAAAAAATCGTCATCAACGGCTGGCTCATCACCCATTCCCACACCGACCACGTCGCCAAGCTCATGGACTTTTTGCGCTATAACTGCGACGACGTTGTGATCGAGGGCTTTTACTGGAATCTGATCGACGACGATTACGATTTGCCGTGCTGGGATCGGGAGGAGCGCGCGTTCAACGCGCAGCTGCGCCGGATGCTGAACGGGCTGACGGATATTCCCAAATATAAAGTGCAGGCCGGGCAGCGGTTTTATATCCGCAATCTTTGCTTTGACGTGCTGTGCACGCACGAAGACGTTTACCCGCAAAAAATCGAGGATTTCAACGACTCGTCCGTGGTGGTTTCGGTGGAGGCCGACGGCTGCCGCCTCCTCATTCCGGGCGACGCCTCGTCAAAAGAGAGCGCCGTGCTCGAAGCCCGCTACGGCCGGGCGCTGAAAAGCGACGTTGTCCAGATCGCGCACCACGGGCATTTCGGCTTAAGCGAAAACGCCTACCGCCTCATTGACGCCGATCTGTGCGTGTTCCCGATCACCGAGATCAAGTTTTGGGAGGAGCACCCGCGC
>CADBPL010000043.1 GCA_902796535.1 Oscillospiraceae bacterium | reverse complement strand
TGCAGACAGTCTTTGATTTCGACGAGGAAGGGCTTTATTAAGAGTTTGAATAAAAAAGGAAGCTCACGGCGAGCTTCCTTTTTTTGTCAGATCGAAAAGACCTTTTTGATTTTGTTGACGGAGCGATTAAACCAGAAGCCGCGCGCCTCAACCGTCACGGTGTATTCGCCCGGCTCGGTCAAGTCAAGCTCCTGCGTGAGCCGTTCGGGCATATCATTCAGATAATATTCCGACCAGAAGCAGATGCGCCGCGCGACGCTGCCGTCGGCATTGTTGATCACGGTGAGCGTATAATCATTGACACGCTCGTTTTTGCCGTCCGCCTGATCGAAGGTGAAAACCACGCCGTCGGGCTTCACAGTCACGTCGATGGCGGCGCCGGGCAAAAATTCCGGCTTCTGTGCGGCAAAATAGCGCTCGTCCGTGTAGGTGAACGAGTCGGGATCCCACGGCGTTTCGATCAAATACTCCATGTCAAAAAAGCATTCGGTGATCACGTCGTAGGGCATGATCTTCACCGCGCCTGTGCGGCTGACCTCCACGATCAGGAACTGCGCTGCGGATTGCTCCTGCGGGGGAACCGTGCCGTAGACCTTGTCGAATTCATCCAGCTCAAAATAGCTGAACGAGCCGGTGCCGGCGCAGGTGAAATGGCGCTGGTGCACGCTGCGCGGGTCGTTGACAGGCGCGTGAGAATGCCCCGAAAAATCAACGATCTGCGGGTAATTCACCAGAATGTCGTTCAAATCGTTTTCGCCCCAGTCAATGCTGCCGTAAACCGTTTTTTTGACGTGCGGGTGCTGGAACAGAAAGATCGGCAGCAGCGGCGTGTCGGCGTGGGCTTTGGCCAGCTCGGTTTTCAGGTATTCACGCTTTTCTTCCTCAAACCGGCAGCTCACGGTGGGGGAGAGCGAAATAAAGTGAAACCCTTTGATGAGCACATGGTTGTCCGGCTCACGCCCGAAAAAGCGCTGCAGCCGCTCGGTCGCCTTTTCCACGTGGCCGTCACACATATATTCGTGGCTGGCCATCGTCAGGATCAATTCCGTTTCGGGCTTGAGCGCGCTGTCCAGGCAGTCTTTCATATCGGCAAACTGCTCTTCCTCGCCGTGATCGGTGAAATCGCCGTTGATGGTGACGGCGTCGATTCTGGTGTACGCCTGCTCTTCGGCATAGCGATAGGCAAGTTCGATGCCGCGTTCAAAGTTCTTCCGTCTGAACGGGTATTCGCGGCTAAAATGAATGTCGCTCATCGCCAAAAAGCGCAAAGCAACGTCAAACTCTTTCATGGGTCAGCCTCCTTTTTGTATACTGACATCGTATCATATCGCGCCGCTTTCGTCAATCCCGCAAAAAACATTGACAGGACGCATCGGCTTTATTATAATAAAGTGGCAATTCTATCGCTGTCAGACAAGGAACGTAACATGGAACTACAACTCAAATGCCGTCCGAACGGAAAATTCAACATCATGTGCCTGGGCGATCTGCACGAAAACGTCGATACTGATTCGCCTTTGGGCAAAGCCAGGGCGGAGGATATGGCCAAGCTGATCAACACTGCGCTTGACCGCCTCAGGCCCGATCTGGTGGTGCTCATGGGCGACACCTGCACCGATTGCACGAATAACGGCCCCGAGGTGTTTCGCGACGTCGTCACCCGCGTGACGCAGCCGATGGTCGCGCGCGGCATCCCGTTCGCGTTCATCATGGGCAACCACGAGCACGACGATCACCACGAGGAAATGATCGTGAAAACCTATGAGAGCATACCCGGCTGCCTGATTTTCAACGACGATCCGTCGATCACGGGCTGCCTGAATTATTATCTCATCGTGCAGCGTTCCGACGCTGAAAGCCCCGCGTTCAACCTGTGGTTCCTCGATTCCAACAACCTGTGTGAGGATGAAGCGATCTCGGTATATGACTGGGTGCATGAGGATCAGATCGCGTGGTATGAGCGCAAGGCAGCCGAGCTCAAGGCGCTCAACGGGGGCAAGCCGCTGCCCGCCGTGCTGTTTCAGCACATCCCCGTGCCCGAAGAATACAACGCCATGCGCCCGATGAAGCCGTGGGAACTTTATCAATCGGTCAAAGGGCACGCCCACTGGTCAACCTGCCGTTACGTTGCCAAAGAGGGCATGATGCGCGGTTATCTGGGGGAGGGACCCTGTGCGCCGTGCCGCAATTCCGGCCAGTTTGAAAGCTGGAAAAGGACGGGGGATATCCGCGCCGCCATCTTCGGCCACGATCATTTAAACGACTTCACCTGCACCGTGGACGGCATCACGATGGGGCAGTGCAAAACCGCCGGTTTTCGCTGCTATACCGACGGCTGCCAATCCTCCGTGCGCATGGTCACGCTGGATGAAAACCGGCCGGACAAGGTCGAAACCGAGATCTACCGGTTCAAGCACGACTTTGGCTTAAAGAGCCAATCGCTCGGCCCGATCCAGCGCCGGATCAACGACAAACAGAGCTTCGTGCTCAACGTTTCCGTCCGGGCTGCCGCCGCGCTCGCGGCCGTGACGTTCGGCGCAGCTGCCGCCGCCCAAATCAAAAAGAGAATAAGTGAGAAATGATTCGTTTCAGGAAGGAATTCAAATGAGTAAAAACATTCTGGTCATCGGTATGGGCCGCCTGGGGCGGCACCTTGCGATCGATATGCAAAACCTCGGCAACGACGTGATGATCGTTGACAAGCACGAGGAACAAATTGAAGAGCTTGCGCCGCTGTTCACCGATTCCTTTTGCGGCGACTGCACCAAGGAAGGCGTGCTGCGCTCCCTTGGCGTCAACAACTTCGACGTTGTGTTCGTTACCATCGGCGAAAACTTCCAGTCATCGCTTGAGATCACAGCTATGCTCAAGGACCTCAACGCCAAACGCGTTGTCTCCAAAGCCAAGCGCGACAGTCAGGCGCGTTTTTTAATCAACGTCGGCGCGGACGAGGTGATCTATCCGGAGCGGGAGACGGCCGAAAAGCTGGCGATCCGCTATAATGCCGAAAACATTTTTGACAGCATTGAGCTGACGGAGGAATACGCCATTTATGAGGTGGCAACGCCGCCGGACTGGGTCGGCAAAACCATTGCCGGGCTGAACGTGCGGCAGGCGCATCACGTGGACGTGATCGCCATAAAAAAAGGTGAGGTGCTTCAACCGATGCCGGGCGGCGACTATGTGTTCGCCAATGACGACATTCTCGTCGTGCTGGGTAAATCGGCCGATGTGTTCCGCCTCAGCCGCGAAAAAAATAAAGGCTATACCGCGTAATGCGGGCAAAGCGCACACTGCGCGCCGAAAGCCTGTGACCGTCAACCGAAGATCTCACCGCAGAGGTCTTCGGTTATTTTATCGACTTTTTCAAAATCCATGGCGTCCATATAGATCTGCTCCAGTTCGTCGTGCACTTTTTTCGCTTTATCCAGCAGGGCAACGCCGTCCCCGAGAAACTGCGCGGTGGCTTTTTGATTGAACCGGATGCGCTGTTTGCCGTCCGGCGCGGCGTCTTCTTTTACAAACCGGGCGCCGTTCACGGTTTTATGCGCATAGGGCTTGAAGCTTTGCAGGTGATTCTCGGTGAAAAATCCGATGCGTTCCT
Organism: Oscillospiraceae bacterium; assembly: GCA_902796535.1. Lineage (GTDB taxonomy): Bacteria > Bacillota > Clostridia > Oscillospirales > Acutalibacteraceae > UBA8612. The sequence goes on along the minus strand of CADBPL010000043.1, from coordinate 2,027 downwards.
CCGGAAAAATCACGTGCAGCGGTTTGCCGTGGGGCAGGAACGGGTTCAGGCAGGTCAGCACGCGAACGCCGCTGTCGAGCGCATAGCGGCGCAGGTAATCCATCAGCAAACCGGAAGCTGTGCCGGTCTCATCGGTCACGCGGATGATCTTATCGCAATAAAAGCCGACGGTGTCGAGCAGCGTCAAATAACCGTTCGGCGTGTTTCCGCTGATAAAACAGCGCTTTTCTTCGCCCCCGGCTTCGCTGCCGCTCAATTCCCGCGCAGCGAACCGCCGCGCATAACGCTCGATCTTTTCCGTGTTCAGCCGTTGCAGGCCGCGGCGCCGTGAATCCTCCATGGCGCAGGAGGCGGCGCGGAAAAACTGCACGCTTTTCTGATGCAGCGCTTTATTGCCATCAGTCAGCGCCACAACGCGCGGCGCGTTTTGCCTGAGCTTTTCTTTGTTCCACGCTTCGCCTAAATTTACGATCGTTTCCACCGCCCCGGGGTAAACCGGGTCGAGCGTGTGCGGCGCGGTCGCGTCAAGCAGGCAGACCTTCAGCGCCGGGATACGAACGGCGTCCAGCGACTTCGGGTCGGACGAACAGAAGACCCGCTGCACGATCAGGCTCCTGCGCTGCGCTTCCTGCGCGACACGCTTCATCAAGCCGGATTTTCCCGTGCCGGGGCCGCCCTTGATCAAATACACGGTCCAGCCGTCCTTCCTGTCAAACAGCTCGGGAAACAGCGAATAATACCCGTCAGCCGTATTGGTTCCCATAAAAAAAGCCGCGCCCTCGTTCTTCATTTTCATCAGCCTCCGCTCTTGTTTTTCCCATCATATGCGGAAAAAGCTGATTTGGTGAAGAATGGGACACGGCGTTGTTGCTCTTGTACCGGTCAGACCCGGCAGGCGGCCAAAGCGGCTACGGCGCCGTCCGCCGCGGCGGTGGTCAGCTGACGCACCTGCTTGGTGCGGCAGTCACCCGCGGCAAAAACGCCCTCACAGCTCGTTCGGCAGTCTTCTCCGGCCACGATGTAGCCGTTTTCATCGAGCGCCACAAGCGAAGCGAAGGCGGCGTTGTCCGCCTGCTGACCGATGCAAACGAACAGACCGTCTGTTTTGATCTCCGACCGGCCGCCGTTCACGGCAACGGTCACGCTTTCCAGGCTGTCGGTGCCGTTCAGGCTGCTGACTGTTGCGTTGAGCACCGGCTCAAGGTTGGCCGCGGCGCCGACCTGCTCGACCAGCTTTTCTTCGGCGCGGTAGGTATCGCGTCGGTGGATCAGATACACCTTTTCGCAGATCTCCGCCAGCATCAGCGCGCTCTGCAGCGCCGCGCTGCCGCCGCCGACAACGGCAACGGTTTTGCCCTTGAAAAATGCGCCGTCACACACCGCACAGTAGGATAAGCCTTTGCCGACAAAGCGTTCTTCCTCCGGCAGCTCCAGCCGGCGGTGGCGGCAGCCCGTGGCCAGAATCACGGCCCTTGCGGGATAATCGCCGAATTCGGTTTTGACAGTGAACCCTTCGGCGTTTTTTTCAATGCTCTCAGCGCGCGCCAACTCCAGCTCAGCGCCCAGATCGCAGGCCTGCTCAAACAGCTTGTCGGAAAATTCCATGCCGCTGATGCTTTTGAAGCCGGGATAGTTTTCGACCCGCGGCGAGGTGCTGATCTGCCCGCCGACGCCCTCGTTTTCGAGGATCGTCACGCTTTTGCCCGCACGCGCGGCGTAGATGGCGGCGGTTAATCCGGCGCAGCCCGCGCCGACAATGATAATATCGCTCATAATTCCTCCGTAAAACAAAGGCAGAAGCTGCCTTCTGCCTTTGCTGTGTCTGATCTGTAACGTTATTTTTGGCTCACCGCGTAGCGGTTGATGTTGGAGGCGTTGACATACTTCTGCGCTTCTTCCCCGTTGATGACCACCAGCGTGGGCGCCTGACTGACGCCGAACTGCGACACCAGATCAAGCTGTTCCTCCGCGTCAATCACCGTGTAGGCAACGCCCGCGTCATCCAGGCTTCTTCTGGCCAGCTTGCA
>CADBPL010000042.1 GCA_902796535.1 Oscillospiraceae bacterium | reverse complement strand
TTCAACGCCCGTCACGGCGTGGTCGCTGTTGGCCAGAAAATCATAACCGAGCGAATAGTATTCCTTGACCATTTCCGGAAGATCCACGTCGGCGTCGCTCCACGTCGTATGAGAATGAAGAACGCCCCGGTAAGCACCCCATGCGTTGTCTCCGCTCCAAACAACGTCATCATACGGCGAAACGATGGTATAGTCGGACGCGGCCGAAGCCATCAACCCGCCGCATACGCTGCACAGCATCATCAGGCTGATCATTACACATAAGAATTTTTTCATAGGTCGTTCTCCTTTGCCATTGAGTTTATTTCATCATACCACACAAGCGGCGGTTTTGCAACCATAAGGGCAGGTGAAATCTGCCTGTTTTTTTCAAAGCTACGTTCACCAACGGCTTCACCGAAGGCTGCAACAACAAGATCAAAGTCCTGAAAAGAAACGCTTTCGGCTACCGCAATTTCCGCCGTTTCAGAAAAAGAATCCTTTACATTTTCTCTTAATCGCCTTTTATCTCCGAACGGCAGCAACTTCTGCCGTTGCTGCCGTTCTTCTGCTTTTATTGGATTTTTACCCCAACTATTGACAAAGAGCCGCAAAAAACGACTGACCGTGGAGCGCTACGCCCCAAGGCAGCCGTAAAAAGCAATATTCAGATCGACAGAAACGGACAGATAAGAATGATCCTGACTGGTAAAAAGCTGACGATCAAAGCGGCGCATGACGGTTCGCACACGGTCGGAAACCGAATTCCTCCCGCATGAGGATCATCAGGGGTATGCCGAGAAGCAGCGGGAAAACGGTTCCGTTGAGAAAGACTGTTGCCGCGAACAGTCCGGCGTCCACATCGGCATAAACCAGCATCACGACCGGCGTGATCAGCAGGGCTTCGACAGCGCCTGAAGCCACGGTTGCCGCAAGCTGTTTGAGCAGATCGCCGCCCGTCCGCAGCGCAAACGGCGTTTTGGACACTCTGCTCCAGAACAGCCAGAAAACGAACGGCCCGGCAAAATTGGCGGCAAAGCCCGCAATCGACGACCACCTCAGGCTGTCGCCGAGCAAATCGCCGATCAAATTCCCGACGGCAAACGCAAAACAGCCCGGAATGCCGAAAAAGACGCCGTAAACAGGCTTGAGCAGCTGCACGGGGCGAATCTCGGTAAAACCGGGAATGACCGTCATGACCCGAAACGGGACCGCCAGAACCAAATATACGACGACCAGCGCCAAAAAGATCCCGGCCGTATGAAAGCCTTGCTGAAAACGCTTATTCTTTGATTCCAATCCGGACCCTCCTGCTTTTAAATTCCACAATTTCGATCAGGCTGCCCGCAACGATGAACAGCGCGCCGATCACATGATAGGGCGACGGCGTCATGCGGTCGATCAGCGATTCGGGCAAAACATAACTCCAGATCAGGGAAAACACGATTTCAAGCGAATAGATGATCGTTGCGCCGGCGGCCGTTGCGCGCTTTTGCGCAAAGATGTTCAGCGTCTGCGCAAACGCCACAATGAAGTAGGCATAGATGAAAAAGCTTGCGATCACGGTGCCCGACCACGGGATCGCCGCAAAGGTCGAGGGCTGAAGAACGACCCAGATGGCAAAGGCCAGCACGGTGCTGATGATGCTGATCCAGGTGGAAAGCGTCATCGGATCGTGCTCTTTGGCGTATTCGTTGAGCTTCACGATAAAGAACGCGCGCACCGTGCAGCCGATGAACATGATCAGCAGCCCCAAAAACTGCGCGTTGACGAGCGTGCCGCCAAGCGCGCAAATGATCCCGATCAGCACAAGCGCAACGGACGCCCACGTCTTTTTGCTCACGTCCCGTTTCATGGTCAGCAGGATAACGGGCAGCACCACGACGGTGATGCAAAAGGTGAATGCGCCGGTTGATACGTCAAAATAATTCAATCCGTACAGAAAAAGAATATCATAGGCGGCTTTTACGACACCGAGCAGCAGACAGCGCAGCAGCAGCTTTTTGCCGCTGCGTGCCATTTCCTGCCTGATCCGCTTGAAAAAACAGGCCAGCAGGATCACGGAGGCAATTCCGGACGTGATCACCGTTGTGGCAAACGGCAAAATTCCGTCCGGGATGCAGGAAAAGATGATCACTTCCGTTGACCAGCACAGCGTTACGCAGATCAGACACAGATTTGCCTGGAGTTTATTCATGGACACACCTCCGTCGCAAATACGTCAAACATATCTATATTATTTAGTATAGCGCGGTGCGGCCAATTGTCAATATGTTAAAACAACAGGATGGGAAAAGTCCGCTTGTAAGCTTTTTCAGGCAAAGCGACGGATATTGACATTTTGTCCAGTAACGCAGAACAACTGTCGACAAAGTGTGTCAATTCAAAAGCCGGGCGAATCATGCCGCGCCCCTGCCGCGTGATTCGCGCCTTTCAGCGCCGGCAGAATCGGTTTTCCCAAGCGGCGCAAAAAAGCGGCCGTGCCGAGCGGAACTGCCCGATACGGCCGGATAAGGACCGGGGAAAGCGCGCTGCGACCGGTGCGGTGCAGCCTTTAATCCAGCGTGACCGCCGTGCCCTTGCGCAGCGAGGTGGAATTGTTATAGGGCGCGTAAACCGCCGCGCCGATGGAATAGCCGAGCGCCTTGAACGCCGCCTCGATGATGTTGTGGCTGTCGGTGCCGTACTGTGTGTTGATCTGCACATTCATTTTGGCCGAAGTGGTAAAGGCATGGAAAAACGTCTCAACAAGCGAGATGTCAAACCCGGCAACGCTCTTGTTCACCCCGCCGATATTGAAAATCAGGTAAGGGATGCTGTCGGCGTCCACCGCCGCCAGAACCAGCGCGTCGCCCACGGGCATAAAGAAGTTGCCGTAGCGGCGTATGCCGGTGGCGTCCTTAAGCGATTCTCTGAACGCGTCGCCGAGGCCTTCGCCGACAATCTCCACCGTGTGGTGATAATCGGGGTCGTTCGGAATACGGGCGCGCAGGCTTAAATTGAAGCGGCCGCACTCGGTGAAGCCAACGAGCAGATGATTCAGAAAATCGGAGCCGGTGTCGATTTCGGCGCGGCCCGTGCCGTCAAGGCTCATGGAAATGGCGATCTGACCGCGGTCGGTTCTTCTGTCAATGGTACTGGAACGCATAGTGTTAACCTCTCTCTGTCATTGTTTCAGCATAGCGCACGGCGCTCATGGCGTCCCTGCCGTAGTGGTCGGCGCCGATTTCCCGCGCATATTCTTCGGTGAGCACCGCGCCGCCCACCATAATTCTGCAATCGCACTTGTTCCGCAGCAGCCGCACGGTTTCCGCCATGGCCGGGAGCGTGGTGGTCATCAGCGCGCTCAGCCCCACCAGCGGCGCGTGCTGCGCCAGGCAGCAGTCGACGATCACGGCCGGTTCAACATTTTTGCCCAGATCAATGACCTCATAGCCGTAGTTTTCGAGCAGCACCTTCACAATGTTTTTGCCGATGTCATGTACGTCGCCCTTGACGGTGGCGAGAATGACCTTCGCCTTTTTCTGCTGCTGTTCACCGCTCGCCTGCAGGCGCTGCTTGATCACTTCAAAACAGGCAGACGCGGTTTTGGCGGCGTTGAGCAGCTGGGGCAAAAACAGCTTTTTCTCTTCAAACCGCCGCCCGACCTCATCCAGCGCAGGCACCAGATGATCGTTGATCACCGCCAGCGGATCGGTATCGGCCAGCAGCTGTTCGGTGAACCGGCACGCCTGATCGGCCATGCCGTTGATCACCGCGGCAGCCAGGCCTTCCACGGCTTCGCCCTGCTTTTTGCGCGGCGCAGGCGCCGCCTGCTCCTGCGCGGCGTCGGCATAACCGGCAATGTAGGCCGCGCAGCCTTCATCCGCGCCGGAAAGCACGTTTTGCGTGTAATATGCGTCCATCATCGCGCCGCTCATCGGGTTGATGATGCCGGC
>CADBPL010000041.1 GCA_902796535.1 Oscillospiraceae bacterium | reverse complement strand
CGGTCAGTCTCTCCTTGAGAAAATCAAGGGCAGCTTCAACCTTGGCCCCGTCAAGGTCAGCTTTGCTGTGAAAGACGACGGTTTTGATGTTTCTGTCGGCGGAAATATCAAGGGCGTTAACCTGAACAAAAAATACGAAGTCCGCAACTTTGACGTCTCCACCAAGTTCGACGGCGATCTTGCCCAGAAGCAGATCAACGAAGCCTTCCTGATCCTGGATTACGACGTCACTGACCGCACCACCGTTTCCGGCTCCTATGCAGCATCCCTTGCTGAAAAGGCTGTCAGAGAAATGGGCGAAGGCGAAGATGACCTTGATTTCTTCGCTCGCATCAAGAACGGTCTGTCCACGGTTGAACTCACCTCCGGCAGCGACTCTGTCATTCCGGTGTTCACCATGGATATTCCGATCCCGAACTGCCCGGCTATCACCGTCGGCGTCACGGCTGCTGTTGTGATCCGCTTTGACGGCAGCGTCGAGCTCGTTCTCACCTCTTCTCAGCAGAAGGGTATCGAAATCATCAACAACAAAGTCAGAACCATCAGCAACGAAGAAGCTACCGGTTCTCAGCTTAACGCTCAGGCTCGCGTCGAAGCTACTCTGAAGATCGGCGCCAACGTCAAGGTCGTTAAGATCGTTGTGATCGATATCGCTGTTGAAGCAGGCCTTGGTATTAAGGTTTCCGCCACTGTCACCAGCGGCGCAGACTCCTACACCATCGACATCCCGGTTGACTTCCTGATGGATCCCAGCATTACCTACCCGACGCTGGACGGCATCACGGCTGTCGGCAATGTCAAGATGTATGGTATCGTAAAGATCTCCATCGGTCTTGAATCCCCGCTGCTGAAGGTTCTCAACCTGCACAAGACCTGGACCCTCGTTGACGAAAGCAATGGTACGTTCCTGGATAAGGACTTCACCATCTACGGCGGCCAGGCTGCGTAATGTCAGCTAACTAAAACGGAGGCGTCCTTCGCAAGAAGGGTGCCTCTTTTTTTGTAGCTGATAGCCGATAGCAGATAGCCGATAGCTGATAGCTGATAGCCGAAGTCAGAAGTCAGTTGTCAGCGGATTTTCGGATCACTTCGCTACGATAAAAAGGCAGCGCCTCAACAATGCAAGGCGCTGCCTTTTTTCTTTTCTTCACTCTTTAACGTAGGTTTTGACGATCTGCGCAACATAGACGCGGTGATAATCGTTGGCGGCGTATTCCTTTTGAATGGTTTCATCCAGAAAACCGCTGGGGTCGATGGTCTGCACCGCGATTTTTTTGCAGATGAGGTTGACCTGCGCCTGCGCCACGCAGGGCACGCCGTCCAACTCAATGGCGGTCAGGCCGGTCGATTCAAACTTATCAACGTCACGCCCGCTGCTGCGGCCGCAGAACATCAGTTCCTGCTTGTGTTCGCCGCCGAAGAAGCTGACGGAAAGCCACTCGCTTTCATCGAGCAGCTCGCGGGTATAGCGCTGCGGGCGGATGAACAAAAACGCCACGTCACGCCCCCAAAGCTCGCCCAGACCGCCCCAGCTGACGGTCATCGTGTTGATTTTTCCGTTGGCCGCGGCTGTGACCAGCGCCCAATCGTCATTGATGAGCTTCACGGCGGAAGCCGCGATGGCGCGAATATCGGTTTGCTTGAATTCCATGCTTCTCTCCCCTTTTTTCATCATTCTATTCCGGAGGAGCTGTTCCCGTTCAGGATCAGCTCGTTGTAACAGGCCACGCTGTCCGGGTGGATGGCGCGGCGTTTTTTGAGAAGGTCGCGAATGGTGTAGTCGAGCGTGTAGAGCATGGTTTCCTCCAGCCCCTGCCCCGCCAGCTTTCGCACCACGTCCACGTCGTCATACACGCGGTCGGCCGAAATAAAATCGGCAATGTACAAAATTTTTTCCATCAGGCTCATGCCGGCCCGCGCGGTCGTGTGGTAGCGGATGGGCGTCAATATTTCCTCATCGTCGATCCCCAGCTTTTCTTTCAGAAAAATCGGTGCGCTCATGGCGTGCCAAAGCTTGGGGTTGCGCGTTTCCGCTTCGCTCAGTTCCACCCCGCCCAGCCGAAACAGTTCAAACTGTTCCGCTTTGTCGGCCTCCTTGGTGATATCGTGCAGCAGTCCCGCCACATAAGCCTTTTCGGGGTCGGCGCCGTAACGCTCGGCCAATTCTGCGGCAGCCTGCGCCACACAGAACGAATGGCGGCAGCGGTAAGCGGACAGGCGGCTTTGCAGCAGCTCTTTATAACGCTCGATCACGGTACAGTCCCCTTTCCTCAATATAAGCGCGCACCGCCGGCAAAAGCAGCCCGTCGGTCGGCAGCCCCTGACGGAGGAGCGAACGCACCTGCGTTGAGCTGACTTCAAACGGCGGCAAAGTGGAGCGCAAAAGCGGATGCTTTTGAAAAATGTCGGGCGTTTTTTCAGCGGACAGATCGGCGCCATCCGCATAGCGGGAGGTGACGCACACCGTGCACAGCGTTAAGATATCCTCATAACGGTACCACTGATCGAAGGTCTGCATCATATCCGACCCCATGAGCAAAATCAGCTCATCCTGCGGGTATTCGGCCTTGAGCGCCGTGAGTGTATCAAAGGTGTAGCTTTTGCCGCCACGCCGGATCTCATAATCGCTCACCTCGCACCAGTCCGGGAACGCAAGGCGGCACATGGCAAGGCGGTCTTCGCTGCTTGCCAGCTCCTTCGAGATTTTATGCGGCGGCAAAAAGGTCGGAATGACAAGAAGCCTGTCGAGTGAAACCGTTTGACGGATATGCTCAACAAGCCTGCTGTGTCCCATATGAGGCGGATTAAAGGTTCCGCCGAAAATGCCGATCCGTTTCATTCGCTGCGATCCTTACGAAATTTCCGCACGGGTCTGACTTTGTAACCCATTTTGCGCGCCTGCTGTTTGGTGGCAGGGCGCTTTTTTTCTTCTTTCTTTTCGGTGTGAAGCTCTTCACTGTAACGGTAGAGCACCATCACGCCGCCGATGACCTGCACCACATCCGCCCCCGTGGCGGCAGCCAGCTTATCGGCAGCCTCCCGCGTTGTGTCGGGACAGGTCTCGGTGAGCACCTTGATTTTGATCAGTTCTTTGGCGCGCAAAGCGTCGTCGGTCTGGGCGATGACGGCTTCGGTCACGCCGCCCTTGCCCACCTGAAACAGGGCGTCCAACCCGTTCGCCTGCCCGCGCAGCGCGGCTCGTTCCTTACTGGTCATAGTTGTTTTTCCTTTCGGCCAGCTCCCGGGCCAGAGCGCGAAGCGCATTGCCGCGGTGGCTGATTTGGTCTTTTTCTTCCGCCGTCATTTCGGCAAAGCTTCTGTTGCCGACCATGAACAGCGGATCGTATCCGAAGCCGCCCTCGCCCCGCGGTTCATAGCCGATCTTCCCCTCGCACACGCCGGTGACGAGGATCTCTTCGCCGTTGGGGTAGGTGCAGCAAACGGTGCTGACAAAGCGCGCCGTGCGTTTTTCATCCGGCACGGCCGCTAATCTTTCAAGCAAAAGCGCGTTGTTCTTTGCGTCGTTGCCGTGTTCCCCGGCAAAACGCGCCGAATAAACGCCGGGCGCGCCGCCCAGCGCGTCGACCTGCAAGCCGGAATCGTCGGCAATGCAGGGCAGGCCGCTCTCTTCACAGCCGCTGCGGCTTTTCAGACGCGCGTTTTCGGCAAAGGTCTCGCCGGTCTCCTCCACGTCGGTGAGTGTGAGACCGAGCTGATCAGCCGTGAAAACACGCAGCCCGAGCGGCTCTAAAATGCGCGCCAGCTCGTTGCGCTTTTTCATATTATGCGTTGCAATGATATAATCCATTATTCTTCCGTTTCTTCTTGTGTTTCTTCCGGTTCTTCTTCGTCCTCGTCGGGGGTCACGTCAAACAGCCCCTCGGCGAACGCCGCCGGGTTGAAGGGCTGCAGGTCGTCCATCCCCTCGCCGACGCCGACGAATTTGACGGGAATGTTCAAATCATGTTTAATGGCCAGCACCACGCCGCCGCGCGCCGTGCCGTCAAGCTTGGTGAGCACGATGCCGGTGATTTCGGCCACGTTTTTGAATTCACGCGCCTGATTCACGGCGTTTTGCCCCGTTGTGGCGTCGAGCACCAGCAGACTCTCACGGTCGGAATACGGCAGCTCACGATCAATGACGCGGTAGATCTTGGCCAGTTCATCCATCAGGTTGCGTTTGTTATGCAGGCGGCCGGCGGTGTCGATGATGATCATATCCGCGTCGCGCGCCTTGCCTGCGTTGATGGTGTCGAACACAACGGCGGCCGGGTCAGCGCCCTCTTTGTGCTTGATCAGATCCACGCCGGCGCGATCCGCCCAGATTTCAAGCTGGTCGATGGCCGCTGCGCGGAACGTGTCCGCCGCGCCCAAAATGACCTTTTTGCCCTGCTCCCGGAACATATTCGCCATTTTGCCGATGGTGGTGGTTTTGCCCACGCCGTTGACGCCAATGACGAGAATGATGGAGGGAATGGTGATCATGTCAAGCTGTTCGCCGCCGTCAAGCAGTTCCGCAACGATCTGCTTGATCGCCTTACGCACCTGTTCGCCGTTGCGCAGATTATCGCTGACGACCTTGGCACGCAAACGGTCGACGATTTCGGCGGCGGTCGGCACGCCGACGTCGCCCATGACCAGAATATCCTCTAAATCGTCAAACAGATCATCCGTGATCTCGTTGACGCCGTACAGCATATTGTCGATGGCGCCCGCCATCGAGATACGGGTTTTTTGAAGGCCTTTGCTAAGCTTTTGAAAAATGCCCACGGTTGTTCCTCCGTTACGGTGTTATTCTTTGATCACGCCGATGCCCAGATCGGTGAGCTGAACGTCATCCACCGGCGCCGGACACTCGGTCATCGGTTCGGTCGCGTTCTGCACCTTCGGGAAGGCGATCACGTCACGCAGGCTCTCACAGCCGAGCATCTGCATGATCAGGCGGTCAAGCCCGATGCCCATGCCGCCGTGCGGCGGTGCGCCGAAGCGGAACGCGTCAAGCAGATAGCCGAATTTTTCGTGCGCCTGTTCATCGGTCAGGCCAAGCAATTCAAAAATTTTGCCCTGCAGCTCGGGGTTGGTGATGCGGATGGAGCCGGAGGACAATTCGATGCCGTTGAGCACCAGATCGTATGCCTTGGCGCGCACCCGCGCTTTGTCGCTTTCCAGATAGGGAATGCATTCATCCAGCGGCGCGGTGAACGGGTGGTGCATGGCGACAAACTGGCCAAGCTCCTCATCCCAATCGAAGAACGGGAATTCCACGATCCACAGGAAGTTGTATTTATCTTTCGGAATAATATCGAGCTTTCTGGCAACCTCGCCGCGCAGCAGGCCGAGGGTGGAAAGCACCAGCGAGTTCTTTTTGTCGGCAATGATCAGCACCACGTCGCCCTTTTCGGCGCCCGCTCTGGCGAGAATGGCGCTCATTTCGTCTTCGCTCATAAACTTGGCAAAGGAAGACGCCATGCTGCCGTCTTCATTCAGGCGGATCCATGCCAGCCCCTTGGCGCCGCTGCCCTTGACAAAATCGGTCAGCTTGTCGATCTCCTTACGGGTCAGCACGGACACCGCGCCCTTGGCGGTGATGCCGCGCACGCAGCCGCCCTCGGCGATCGCGCCGGAGAACACGCTGAAGCCGCAATCCTTCACGAGATCGGTCAGGTTGTAAAGCTCCATCGCGTAGCGGGTGTCGGGCTTGTCGGAGCCGTAGCGCTCCATCGCCTCCTGATACGTCAGGCGCGGGATGGGCAACGCCACGTCGACGCCGAGCACCTCATTGAACAGGCGCTTGACGTAACCCTCGCCGATGGCGAGAACGTCATCCATTTCGACGAAGGACATTTCCAGGTCGATCTGGGTGAATTCGGGCTGACGGTCGGCGCGCAGGTCTTCATCGCGGAAGCAGCGGGCGATCTGCATATAGCGGTCGAAGCCCGCCACCATGGAAAGCTGCTTGTAAAGCTGCGGCGACTGCGGCAGCGCGTAAAAGCTGCCCTTGTGCACGCGGCTGGGCACGATATAATCGCGCGCGCCTTCGGGGGTGGAACGGATGAGGATGGGCGTTTCGATCTCGACAAAGCCGTTCTCATCAAAATAATCGCGCGTGACCTTGGCGATCTTGTGGCGCAGCAGAATGTTCGCCTGCAGATCGGGGCGGCGCAGATCGAGATAACGATATTTCAAGCGGGTCAGTTCGGAAGTCTGGCAGTTCGGCACGATGTCGAACGGAGGCGTTTCGCTTTTGGAGAGCACGCGCAGGTCGTTGACTTCAATTTCGATCTCGCCCGTCGGGATCTCGGTGTTTTTGGAGGAACGCTCGCGCACGACGCCCTTGGCCATGAGCACGAATTCGCTGCGTGCGGCAAACGCCTTGTCAAAAATCGCTCGATCGGTGCTGTCGTCAAAAGCCAGCTGCACAATGCCGGTGCGGTCGCGCAGATCAATGAAGATCAGCGCGCCGAGGTCGCGCTGACGCTGCACCCAGCCGGCCACCGTCACTTCGCGGCCAACGTCGCTCACGCGAAGATCACCGCAATAATCGGACCGTTTCAGCCCTGTCATAAAATCCATATTCTATCATCCTTTCGGTTACGATCTTTTGTTTTACCTGGCTTAAAAGCTGATTTCTTCGTCGGCGAGCCGGCCGATCTCCGCTTG
>CADBPL010000040.1 GCA_902796535.1 Oscillospiraceae bacterium | reverse complement strand
TACACCAAGTATTGCCTGCGTTTTTTGCTTCATCTGGCGAAAAATCCTCTCGCCAATCTACATACCCCGATTTAATCAGCGGTTACTTAGCAGTAAATGATGCAATGCAGCAGATGAGGTTATGATTTTTCAAAACAGCTCGCAGACAAAGCTGATCCGGCCGTCGTGCCACGCGGCGCGGATATCGCCCTTCTGGCGCTCGCAGATGCTTTCGGCGATGCTCAGGCCTATCCCATAGCCGCCCGTGTCGATGTTGCGGCTTTGATCCTCGCGGTAGAACCGGTCGAAAAAGCGCGTATAATCCACGTCCTTTCCGGCGGCGTAATCGTTGGTCACCGTCAGCCGAACGCCTTTTTTGCCGCGTTTGGCAAGCGGCGCCAGCGTTACGTCGATCGCACCGTTTTCATCGCAGTATTTGACCGCGTTGTCAAGCAGCAGCATGGTGAGCTGCCGGATGCTGCTCTCGCTGCTCGTCAACGACAGCCCCTGCGTGATCTGAAGGCGCAGGGTCTTCCCTTCCCGCTCCGCGCGGCTGACGAAATCCTTTGCCGTTTGCGACGCCGCTTCGGAAACATCGATCTGCTTCGCCTCGTCACGGCTCTCCTGCTCCCGCGCTTTGGTGATCATGACCAGATTCCGGATCAGGCTGTTCATGCGGTCGACCTGCCGGATCGTGGACTGTGTCCATTCGCTTTCGCCGCCGGTCATTTCCTGCATTTCCGTGTTGGAACGAATGACCGCCAGAGGCGTTTTCAGTTCATGGCTGACGTTGGTCAAAAACTGTTCCTGCCGCCGGCTGTTTTCGATTTCGGGCTTGACCGCTTTTTTTGACAGCGCCACCACAAGGATCACGGTGATGAGCATGCCGACCACCCCGACCCCGACGCTCGCATAGGCCAGGCGCAGGCGGCTGTAAAGCACGGAGCCGCTGTCGAGCATGGCAAGCGTAACCGTTGCGTCGCTGTTTTGCGTGATTTGAAACGAATAACGGTCATAACGGCCGTCGGCCTTGCCAAGCTGTCGGATCGCTTCGGCGGCAGCGGCTGCGTTCTCGATCGATTCCGTGCTTCTCCGGTTGGCAAACCGGGCGACCTCGCCGCCTGCTTCATCAAACGTGAACACGTAAAAGCTGCGGTGCTGATCGGCCGGCGAAAACAGCTCGATGATCGACAACGAGTCCGGCGGCGTATGCGCGTCGGCGCTGTTTTCAAGTGCGCCGCGGTTTTCGCTGATGCGCTCCAGCGTCCAGTTGATCTCCGCCTGTGTGACAGCGTAGTTGGCCAGATTGATCAGGCTGCCGATAAAAACAGACACCAGAAAAAAGGACGCTGTGGCGATGAGAATAAACTTGCGGCGCAGCTTTTGAATTTCCTTCGCAGTCACGGCGCGCTCACCTCCGTTAATTGATAGCCGCCGCCTGTTTTGCAAATCGTGCAGCAGGCGCCGATCGCCTGAAGCTTGCGGTTCAGATAAGAAATATAGAGCCGCACGGCGTCATCCTGCGCGGTTTCATCATGCTTCCACACGCGCTCAAGCAGGTGTTCGCCGGAAAAAGCCAGGTCTGTGTTGGCCATGAGCAGCGCCATCAAATCAAATTCCTTGTTGGACAGGCGAACGGAATTTGCGGCGGAGAGCGTGTATTTGTCGGCGCTGAGCACAAGGCTGCCAAAGCGCAGCTCTTCAAAATCATCCATCTTGCGCCGCCGCGTCAAAGCGCGAATGCGCGCGAGCAGTTCCTTAGCGGCAAAAGGTTTGGGTAAATAATCGTCCGCTCCCGCGTCCAGACCGGTCACGCGGTCTTCGATCTCCGCTTTTGCCGTGAGCAAAAGAACCGGCGTTCCAATGTGACGGCGGCGCATTTCTGCCAGCACCCCGTAACCGTCCACCTTCGGCATCATAATATCAAGCACGACACAGTCATAACTGTCGTTCTTCAAAAATTCCAATGCCTGTTCCCCATCAAAGGCGCTGTCCACAACACACCCCTGCATCTGCAGCAGCGCCGTGACGGAACGGTTCAGATCGCGTGTGTCTTCAGCAAGCAGCAGTTTCATATTTACCCATCCTTTTCCTGAATTGTTGAACGGATGATCTGCATGGAAACATCCGTTGATGCCAGCTCATCCGCGCAGCGTTTGAGCTCTTCAAAAATCAGCGCGGAATCGGCAAGGCCCTTTTTATAGCGTATCTGGTGCTCCAGCGCCGCCCAGGTGTCCATGGAGATCGTGCGCAGCTGCACCTCGGCAAAGCAGCCGTTCTTTTTCACGATCAAGTGCAGACTGCGATAGCCGTTTGGCTTGACGGAACGGATATAATCCTTTTCCGCAACAAGCTCGACCTGCGCATGGGAAAGCAAATGATCGCGTATGGCGTAAACGTCATCCAGAAACGGGCAGATCACGCGCAGACCGATCGCGTCGCGGATCACCTGCAGCGCGCTTTCCGGCGTTTCGGGCAACCCCTGACGGCGACATTTTTCGCGCATACTTTCTTCCGATTTGATGCGGTATTTCAAATGCTCCACCGGGTTGGCGCCGGTTGCTGCCTTTACGGCTGCGGCGGCGTCGCGGACATCCTGCGCCAAAGCGAGCATCACAGCTTCCATTTCTTCCTTTCGTTCGCCATAAATGCTGATTGCCGATTCCATTCTTTATCGGTCTCCTTCAATTAAATGAATGATTTAAAAAACGTGACGGCGCGGCTGAACAGATTGCGCAGCCAGTTGAACATACGGATGAGAGTAGTAAATACGCCCGTTTCTCCGGCAGTGCCGCCCGGCTGACCGGGCTGCTCCGGCTGACCGCCCGGCCCGCCGGGGGTCATGCCGCGCCGTTACCGGTTACCGCAGAGGCCGCGGCGCTGCCGTTAAGCCGGTAGCTGCCGCCCTCTTTCAGCTCAGGCGAGGCAAACAAAACGTAGCTTGCGTTCCGAACGGCCTTTGACCGGGACGTATAAAGCGTTTGGCCGGAGGCGTCGGTGATGGTGATCGTGTCGCCCGCTTTGACGAGGTTTGTCTGGCTGCCGCCCATACCGCCGCCAAAACCCGGTCTGCCGCCGTTGCCGCCGCCAAAGGCGGCATAGGTGCCGCTGTAGCTTTGCGCCATCATGGCGTGGCCGACTGCGAGCACCGTCGCCCCGCTGAACGCGCAGCCGTATTCGGTGTCGATCGGGTCGCCGTCCCCCTGAGACGGCGCAAATATTTCAAGCGTTCCTCCTGACAGCGTTGCGCTGCCGTTGGAGTCAATGCCATCGCCGTTGGCTGCGTTAATCAAAACGCTGCCGCCGTACTGATTGTAAGAAAATTCCGCGCTGCGTTCCGCAATGTCGCTGTTGGCGGCGTTGACGCCGTCGTCTGAAGCGGTCACGCTGATCTGGCCGGAATAGACGTTCACCGTTGCGGCTTCGATTCCTTCGGCCGCTTTGGTGACGGTGACCGTGGGCCCGTCCGTTCCCGCGGCGCCGATGTTCAGCACCCGGTCGCATTTGATGCCGTCGTCAACGGCGCTGACCGTGACCGTGCCGCTGAGCAGATTCAGCTCTTTGTCGCTTTTCAGCCCGTCGTTCGCGTTGCAGATAATATTCAGCGTAACATTTTCTATCGTCAGGCTTGCCGATGAAAGCAGCGTATCCGTGGCGTTGCCGTCGGCGTCTTCTTCATAAAGGTCGCCGCCGCCCTTCACGCCGTTTTTGCCGTTGGCGGTCACGTTGATGGCGCCCGTGCCGCCGATGGTTACGTTGGAGCCGTCTTTGCATTTAATAACGGCGTTTTCAATGTTCGGATAAAGTGTTTCGTCCGTGTAAACGTCGTCGTTGTTATAGCGATCGTCCGCCAGCGCGTTGAGAGTTCCCGCTGCGGCGATGATCGACACGCCGCTGCCCTTGTTGCAGGTAATCGGCGCAGTAGCCGAGGCGGATAGCGTGAGACCGCTGAGCACCAGCGTCACGCCGGTGACGTTTTTCTTAACGGTGATACTGCCGTTGGAGCAGCTGCCGGATACAACATAGGTTCCCGCTGCGGTGATCGAGAGAGCCGTTCCGTTCACCTTGAAGCCTGTATAAGCGCCTTGCGTGACCGTGACGCCGCTGTCGGCAAAAACAAACGATGTGGCGTCAGACGTATCAACCTCCGAAGCAGCCGCCGTGACCGAAAGGCTTAACATGGTCAGCAGCATGACCAGCGCCATCATAACGGAAAGCGGTTTTTTGGTAAAAATCTGATTCATGGTGATCCTCCTTTTTGTTTCTCTGTTTGCTGTGATCCGGTTGAGATCCATGGGTATCACGCCCTTTCTGCTTCCTACCATATCGTATCAACCTAAACTGAACCTAAAGATTGAAAAGATTTTTCAAAAAAAGCCCCGATCGCGCCGTGACCGGCCGCGACCGAGACTTGTTTTCGGATGTTTGGTTTCAGGCGATAGCGCTTAATAGTTTTCCGCGCTGATCTCGAAATAGCTTTGCGGATGCGCACAGACCGGGCAAACCTCCGGCGCCTTGGTGCCCACGATAATGTGGCCGCAGTTGCGGCATTCCCACACCTTGACCTCGCTTTTTTCAAACACCTGCTGTGCTTCCACGTTTTTCAGCAGCGCGCGATAGCGTTCCTCATGGTGCTTTTCAATGGCAGCCACGCCGCGGAATTTTTCCGCCAGCTCCGGAAATCCTTCTTCCTCCGCCGTTTTGGCAAAGCCCTCATACATATCGGTCCATTCAAAGTTTTCACCGTCGGCCGCGGCTGCCAGGTTTTCAGCCGTCGTGCCGATGCCGTTCAACTCCTTGAACCACATTTTTGCGTGTTCTTTTTCGTTTTCAGCGGTTTTCAGGAACAGCGCTGCGATCTGCTCAAAGCCCTCCTTTTTGGCCTTGGAAGCAAAATAGGTGTACTTGTTGCGTGCCTCGCTTTCGCCGGAAAAAGCGTCGCGCAGGTTTTGCTCGGTTTTGGTTCCGGCGTATTTGTTTTCTGACATGGTAATTCCCTCCGTTCAATTTTTGCCTTCTGATCACACCCGGTAGATGTAGGATTCCTTTCGCGGTGCGGCAGGGCGGCATTCACCGTTAGTATACCCGAGAATGCAGTGGCCGATTCCTTCATAATCGCCCTCGATCCCCAGATCCCGCAAAATCTGCTTGCCCTCTTCGCTGTCAAATTCTTCTTTGGCGCGGTGGATCCAGCAGCTCCCGATCCCCAGCGCGTGCGCGGCGTTCATCAGGTTGCCCATGACCAGACTGCCGTCATACAGATAGGTTCGCACATTGCGATCCGCCAGCACAACGATCACGACCGGCGCGCCGTAAAACGGGTCGCTGTCCGTGCCCATAATCGCAGCGTTCATGGCGGAAAGACGATCCCGCATCACAGGATCCGTTACCGCGATCATGATCGGCGCCTGCCGCCCCATGCCGGTGGCCGCGTAGGTGCCGGCTTCCAGAATCTGCTCCAGCACGTTTTCCGGGATGGGATCCGGCAGATAGCAGCGGCAGCTTCTGCGCTCCTTCAGGTTTTTCAAAACTTCGTTCATTTTCTCTCCTCCTGTATATCTTTTGCATTATTGACGAAACAAATCGACAAGCTTTACAAAGGCAGTCCGAATCTCATACCAGATATCCGCAAAGAAAACGCCGAGTCTGGCTTTCAGGAACACCGGGCGCTGCAGCAAATAGCTTCGGTATTCCCGGTTATCCGGAACTCTGCCGTTCTTTTGCGCAAAGCGTTCCACATATTCTTTTCCGTCGCGGTACATTTCCTGCAATTCCTGATACAGCCTCGTTTTGCTGCCGCTTGAATCGATCAGCCAGTATCCGTTTTGGCTGCCGTCCTCCCGCTTTTCATTGCAGTACATCTCCCAATACAGGCAAAACGCAATATCGCTTTGCAGATATTTTGCCATGATTCTCAGGTTGGCGCTGCTGTATTTTTTGTCGTTATAGTCAAAGCTTACGGCGGGTTCCGCAATTTCCCCGATCAGCACGCGCGGGCCGGGAACGCCCCCCTTTTCCGGCAGGTTTTGATAGATGTAATCTACAGTTTTGCGGATCATTCGGGTGGAGCCGTTTTTGGAATCATAGGCGGAGTACGACACATAATCCACATTCGTAAACGGCAGCACGCGGTTGACCACGCGGTCATAACCGTATCGGATCGCGTCCACCGGCCGGTTCAATTCCAGATAATGCCAGACAAAAACATTTTCATGCGGCGTATCCCGCCTGGCGTCGTCCACGGCCTTTTGGCGGTTGTTCAGCCATGCGATCATGCCCTGCGTCACCGTGTCGCCGACGGTTTGCTGCGTCTTATCCTCAAGATAATACCAGTCGCCCTCCCAATGGCCGAGAAAGAACTGCTTGCCGGTGCCGTTGTAGGTTTGCAGCAGCTTTTTGGTGAACGCATAAAAAGCGTCATAATCCGCGCGGGCTTCGGCTTCGCTGTAACCGTCGCGGAACGCGCCGCTTGAGCAGAACCACATGAACACATACGTAAAATCGCGGCCTTCAAGCACCCGGTCGACCAGCCCGGTATCATTCCGCGCGTTGAACTTAATGAGGTTGGAGCCCCAGGCTATGATCTCATCCGCCATTTCAATGAGCGGGTCTTTCTCTGTGAATTGATAGCCCGGGTCAAAGGCGTTGGCGCCGATGATATAGTTATACTGCTCGACCTGCCGCTGTATTTCTTCCCGCTGAACGCCGGCTGTCTGCGCCCGCGCAGCGGAAAGCGGAAGGGAGGTCAAAAGCAAAGCGGAAGAAAGGAACAGAGAAAGCAATCTTTTTTTATCCATTTTCGATTATTTGACCAGCGTCACGGTTTGATCAAAGCGGGTAAGCCAGGTGCCCGTGGCAAAATTTCTGGCGCGCACGAGCACTTCACCGTCATAGACCTCGACCACCCAGCCGCAGCCGTTGACAAGATGGGAGCCGCGGATAAAATCAAAATACATATAGGAAGGCAGGTTGATCAGCGTAATGGGGTTGCCGTTGTTGTTTTCGATGGTTTCAACGCTGCCGTACTTCACGCCGATTTTGCTGTCGGCGTTTTTGAAGCCCGAGTGAATATGGCCGCTGACGTAGAACACATTGTCATATTGCCGAAGGATGTCCACGACCTGTTCAGACTGATCGCCGATGCCGCCCTCATCCGGCGGATCGTCCTTTTTCAGCTCCCAGTTGTAGGGCAGGCCGTGGGTGCCGTTGATGGGCTGGTGCAAAAACACGAAGATGGGCAGGCCGGTGGCCGCCGCTTTTTCCATTTCGGCGGCAAACCACTGCAGCTGCGCGTCGCTCAGATAGGCGCTCACGTGATCCTCTTCCGACCCCAGCGCAATGAAATAGCAGCTGTTGATGATGGCGGAATAATACATTTCGGTAATGTCGCGATTGGCAATGAGCTTGTTATAGCGGATAAAGGTCGGCTTCACACCGTCCTGAGGGTTATCGAACTCGTCGCGGTTCGGGCCCCATGTGTCATGGTTGCCCACGACCACGAGCTTGTTTTTCGCAATATCATACCGGGAAACAGCGTCTGCAAAAACGTCCCACTGGTCAAAATCGCCATGGTCGGTAATATCGCCCACAAAGGCGACGGCGTCGAGCTTTTCTTTTGCGTTTTCCATGTCGCGCAGGCCAAGCTCCA
Source organism: Oscillospiraceae bacterium (assembly GCA_902796535.1). Lineage (GTDB taxonomy): Bacteria > Bacillota > Clostridia > Oscillospirales > Acutalibacteraceae > UBA8612. The sequence continues at coordinate 4,701 of CADBPL010000040.1, read as the reverse complement.
GCATTCCCTGAAAAATCGGCTTGAAGTTGCCGCGCAGGTGCATATCGGAGATGGCTGCAAAGCTGACGATGCAGTTTTCCTTTTCGGGCGCGATCCTCGCTTCTTTTTTTCCGATGAGCAGCCCGAGGGGCGAGGTCAAAAACATCACGAGCATCAGGAACAGACTGACGATTTTCACAAAGGTTTTCAGGGCCATGGTTGATCCTCCTTGATTAAAATAAAAAGCGCCGGTTTCTTTGGGCTTATTGTAGCACACCTGCTCACGGTTTTTCAACACTATGCTGAATTTTTAGCAATAATATTAAAAATTTTTATTGCATCTGCCCGCTCGGTTCTGTATACTGAAAGAAAGATCTGACCGAAAGAAGGGCTGCCGATGCGACTTGCCACCACGACGGGCGATCTCGCCCCCTATTTTGCCGAAAAAAGCGTTGCCGCGCCAATTCGCGCGATGAAGGCGACGGGCTTTAAACACCTCGATTTGTCCATGTATGAGATCATCTACCCCGGTTCCCCCTGGCTGGCGCCGGGCGACAGCTGGAAGCATGAGATCGAAGCCGCCGCGCGGATTGCCGCAGAAGAGGGCTTTGACTTTGTGCAGGCGCATTCGCCGGACGGACAGCATTTCGTTGACGGCGAAGCGCGCGACGCGCTGCTGCTGGCCACGCGGCGCTCCATTGAGGCCTGCGCCATGCTCGGCATTCCCCACACCGTCATCCACGCGCAGAGCGTGCCCGGCGGCACGCCGCGCGAATTTTTGCGCGAGAATATCGCGTTTTGCCGCATTTTTGCGCCGGATGCTGAAAAGCACGGCGTCGATCTGCTGATCGAAAACAGCGCTTCGGCGTGGAACCCGGAATACTACCTGCGCACGGGGCGGGAAATGCGCGAATTTGTCGAAGCGGCCGGGATGCCTCGGCTGCACCTGTGCTGGGATATCGGGCACGCCAACGTGCAGGGACAAAACCAATATGACGATATTCTTGCCATGGGCGGCGAACTGCGCGCCCTGCACGTGCAGGACAATTACGGCAACGAGGATTCCCATGTAATGCCTATGGCGGGCACCACCAATTTTGACCGGGTTTTGTGCGGGCTTGTGCAGGCAGGCTATCGGGGCGACTTTACGTTTGAGGGCAGCAACACCCTGCGGCGGCATAACGCCTGGCCGAACTATCGGCGGAACGTGCTGGAAGGCGACCGGCTGGCTGACCCGCCGCTTTCGATTCAGCAAAAGCAGTTAGCTGTCATGTATGAGATCGGCCGATGGATGCTCACGACCTACGGCATCCCGGTCGAGTAATTCGTCGCGCACGATGAAAAACCGAATCATTTTCACAGGAGGGTTCAACATGAAAAAACTCACGGCTCTGCTGCTTTGTCTGGCGCTGCTGTCCGGCTCGTTCGCTTTCGCCTTCGCGCAGGACGGCGTCGCCGTGGGCATCACGGCTGCCGACGCACTGAAAACCGAGGGCGAGCGGCTCGTCAACGCAGCGGGCAGAGAGGTTCGTCTGCGCGGCGTGAATTTAGGCGGCTGGCTCATTCAGGAGGATTGGTTCTGCCCTGCCGACAACGGAAAACGGGGCGACCACTGGACGCTGGAAACGCTGACCGAGCGCTTCGGCGCCGAAAAAGCAGGCGAGCTTTATCAGATTTACCGGAACAACTGGATCACCGAATACGACTTTGCCTCGATCGCCGGCATGGGCTTCAACTGCGTGCGTATCCCGTTTTGGTACCGCAATTTTCAAAGCGACGACAACGGCACGTGGCTCTTGAATGAAAAAGGCGAAAAAGATTTTTCTTTACTGGATCAGGCCGTGGAGCTGTGCCGGAAATACGGCCTTTACGCCATTCTTGATTTTCACGGCGTGAACGGCTGTCAGGGCGCGCAGGATCACTGCGGCCAAAAGGACAATTTCCACTTTTTTGACAAAACAGAACAGGGCGAAGCCTACCGTGCGCAGGCGCTGGAGATCTGGTCGCTCATCGCAGAGCGCTACGCGGGCGACCCGGCCATTGCCATGTTCGACCTGCTCAATGAGCCGCTGTGCGACGTTCCCATGCAAAAGCGCGATTACAAAATGCTCAACGCTTTTTATGACGACGCTTACCGTGCCATCCGCGCCAAAGATCCCTCTCGCGTGATCTGCATGATGGGCACCTGGGATATCGGCAAGCTGCCGCGGCCGTCAAAAATGGGCTGGACGGACGTGGTTTATCAGCTGCATCAATACAATTCAAAAATCGACGGGTTTCAGGCGCGAATCGACGCCTCAAGGGCGCTGAAATACAACGTGCCGCTTTATGCCGGAGAGTTTCATCCCACCGCCGAAACCAAGGACAGTGAAGTGACCTGCACTGTTTCGGATATTCTCACGCTCTATGAAGCTGAGGGCGTCAACTGGACTGTGTGGACGTGGAAGGGCTACAACAGCTGGGCCGCATGGGCGGACTGGTTCATCTACGGTTCGGTCGAGGACAGCCTGATCGTCGACCCCGAAAAGGACAGCTTTGACGAGATTGCCGCAAAATGGGGCGCAATGGCAACCGACGGCGGCAGGTTTTACAGCGGACATCTGGATGAAGAGGTTCTCCCCTTCCTGCCCGACGGCAAGAGCGCGGAGCCACCGCAGGACAACGCTTTCTCAAGGCTTTACAAAAGGATCGTTCGATGGTTCAAAATGGTCGTTGAGCTCATCGTCGTTCTGTTTACCTGATCGGAGTGAATAACGTGAAAAATCAGAAAGGAGGCGCGATTCGGGCATAAGGGTGAGATTTATTATCTCATTTTGTGCGAATTCTGAATCGCATGGCGATAAATATGACAAAAAACATCGCGCCAATTTTAATGCTGCTGTCGATCCTGTTCGGCCTGTTCGGGCAGAAGGTCGATTATCACCCGATGGATTATGCCGAAGGGCAGCCTGTCAGCGTGACCGAAGGCAGGGTACGCGTGCAGCTGCTGCGCGACACGCTCGTGCGCATTGAAGCACAGGGGCCGAAGGGGTTTGAAAACCGGCCGTCCTTCACAGTGGAAAAGCGCACCGGATGGGACAAGGTCGCCTTCACCGAAAGCACAGCGAACGGCTGCCGCGTGATCAAAACCGACCGCTTCACCGTCTATGTGCCGCAAAACGCCGAAAGCGTCAAGGGCTGCTATATCACCGACGGCAGCGGGCGGCTCATATGGCGGTTTGAAGCCGACACAAACACCAAGGTCGTGCTGCCCTCGCCCTCTGACGAGCTGAAGGCGTGGTCGTTCACCGACAATCCGCGCGTCATTCCCTCCGAGGCGGGCTATTCCGTTTTTGCCTCCACCACGCCTTACAACGGCTGGGATCTTGACAATAAGGCGCAGGATGTGTTCGTGTTCCTGCCCGGCGGCGACTATGCCGCGTTCACCAAAGATTTCACCGACCTGACGGGCAAAAGTGAAATGATTTCGCTCAACCTGCTGGGCTTCTGGGATTCGCGTTATTATGAATACACCGAAAAAACCGCCAGACAGCAGATCAGCGATTATGATGAGCGAGGCTATCCGCTGGACGTGCTGGTCATCGACACCGACTGGCGGCAGCAGATCAACAACCGCGGCACGGGCTACACCATCAGCCGCTCCCACTTCCCGAACTTTAAGCGCTTTGCCAAAGACGTTCACGCCCAAGGCGTTTCGCTTGTGTTCAACGATCACCCGGAGCCGACGCTCGGCAACAAAAACCTGCTTGAACCGTTTGAGATCTATTACCGCAACAAAAACCTGACCAAAATTCTTGACAAAGGGCTGGACTTTTGGTGGTATGACCGCAACTGGTGGACGACGGTCAACCCCGTTGACGAGGAGCTTTCCCGTTACGTCACGGGGATGTATGCCTATGCGTGGATCACACAGCAGTACTATGAGCAGAACACGTCCGGCGGCTTCGCCCGCCGCCCGATGATCATGGCCAATGTTGACGGCATCGGCAACGGCAATTATGATTATCAGAGCGAGCTGGCCGCCCACCGCTATACGCTGCAGTGGACGGGCGACATCGGGCCGTCCGCCTCCTCCCTGCAAAATGAGCTGGAAAACATGGTTTTTCTGTCCGCCAATGCGCTTTTGCCCTACACCAGCTCCGACCTCGGCGGTCACACGGCGGAGGTGTCACCCGAGCAATATATCCGCTGGATCCAGTACGGCGCGCTCTCACCGATCATGCGCGTTCACTGCACCAAGCCCTATTCCCGTATGCCGTGGCTCTATGGCGAAAAGGCGGAGGCAGTGACGCACAACTACGTTGATCTGCGCTACCGGCTGCTGCCGATCTTTTATGAGCTGGCGCATGAAAATTATGAGAACGGCACGCCGTTCCTGCGTCGATTGGACGTTGCGTATCCGCAATATGCTGAGGCGAGCCGCAACGACGAGTATTTGCTGGGGGACAGCATTCTGGTCGCGCCCATTGCCGAAGGCGCGCCGCCGTGCGAGGATTACACCTTCACCAGCGACGGCAAACCGGGGCTGAAGGGCGAATTCTACCCGAACACCGACTTTTCCGGCGAACCGGAGCTCGTCACGCACGATGAACGCATCAACTTCGACTGGGTTTACGATGCGCCGAACGGATTGTCTGTTTCCGATTACTTCACCGTGCGCTGGAGCGGGAAGCTCAACGTCGGCGCCAAACCGATGTATTTCACCGCCTACGCCGATGACGG